>CAIYVS010000001.1 GCA_903929655.1 uncultured Bacteroidota bacterium
ATAACACAACAATAGGCGGAATGCGCGCTTTGTTTATTAATAACACCCAATCACAAACCATGTGGAAGGTAATTAATTCATACACGAAAGTGGGCAGCACCTGGCAAAACACCTGGTCCACCCTTACTGCAAACCAGAAACTACTGGCACTTACTTTTAAAAAGAATTTTAAAGCAGAATATACGGATTCTGCGGGCACGCATGAGTACAATTATTCCGGCAACGACAACGGCACAGGCTTTGAAGCAGAAATAGACATCAATGATTCAACGGCCCTTGGCTCACTTGCCAATGGCGTGAATTATAGTTTTATACCTTCTCCTCCACCCTATGTCCGCTCTTTCGATACCTTAAGCTTTTTTTACAGGAACGACAACACGGTTTACATCATGCTGAAGCAATAAACTTGCCAGGCCAAATATCATCAGTTAAAAAAATGTTGAGAATACTTATTGAAAAGATCAAGTTGCCTGTATCCAATATTTAAAAGCGCTAGTAACAATAAGTGCGGGAAGTAGATAAACTGTTTTGGGGGAGCAACATTTTTATGCTTCATTTGAATATTTGCAGTAAAGGTTAATAACATATCATGTTTTTGCTGCCTTCTTGTACCGCTGTTAGTAATTTGCTTATTCATATGCAGGCATCTAAAATTGCTTACACAAAGGTGCATACATCCTGCTTTGAAAGCATTACGCATTTATGAAAGAACCTTATAGATATCACATGTTTTTAAGAAAATGACATCCTGGCCCAAATGCCGGGATGGATGAAGTGACGATTCTATTCAACCGGGCTTCACATCAAACTTTATAGGCAATTTTACTAAGTTCGCTTGTCGGGGTGCATATCCATAAGCTTTTGCATTACTTCAAATGCGGCAGGGCAAACAGTGGTGTTTTTTAAAGTAAGGGGTATGCGTTTCAGGAAAACATCTTCATCTGTGTACGGGTATCTTCTGCAATCGCTGGGGCGGTCCTCATAAATGCTGCACATATTGTCTTCACCCAGAAAGGGGCAAGGCGACTGTTTGACTACGTAATCGCCATCAGTGTCCAGGCGCAGGTATTTGTCCACCAGTTCACCCTCCTTTAAACGCAGGCTTTTTGCTATGCGCTTGATATCAGGGTTCTTAAAACGGGGAGAATAATTCTTGCAGCAATTGGCACAGCTAAGACAATCAATCTTGCTAAACGCTTCTTCATGCAGGGCCGGCAATGCTTTCAGCATTTTGTTCTTATCGCCCTTTTCAAGTATGCGCTTATATGCTTTTTGATTTTCCTTGGCCTGCTTTTGCCAGTCAGGATTAGATACTTCTTTTTTCAAAATACACTGGGCTATTTGCCCTTAACCATTATTATAAACTCATTTTCTCCATAATGCGCTCCAGGTCCGAATCACTATAAAACTCAATCATGATCTTTCCCTTGCCATTCTTTTTACGGTCTATCTTAACTTTAGTAGAAAGGTGTGAAGCCATATTGTCTTCAATGCGCTTATATGCAGGAGGCAATTTAACTGCGGCTGGTATTTTGCTTGCAGGTACTTTCTCCGTCATCATGTCTTTAACAAGGGCTTCTACCTGCCTTACAGATAAACCCTTATTCATGACCTCGCGGAAAGCATATAATTGCTGGTCCACCTGCTCCAGACCAATGATAGCCCGTGCATGCCCCATGCTCAGTTTCCCGTCACGTACTGCTTTTTGTATATCCGGCGGTAGTTTCAAAAGACGCAGGTAATTTGTTACAGTGCTACGTTCTTTCTTCATCCGTTCCGCCACCTGCTCTTGTGTCAGGTCACACTCGTCCATCAGCCTTTTGTAGCTTAACGCCACTTCTATGGCATTCAGGTTCTCGCGCTGCAGGTTCTCCAGGAGTGCCATTTCCAGCATCTGCTGATCGTCTGCCGTACGCACATAAGCCGGTATATCTTTAAGTCCTGCCATTTTTGATGCACGCAAACGGCGTTCACCCGAAATGAGCTGGTATTTTGTACCTGCCCTCACAAGCGTTACAGGTTGTATGATATCGTGCAGCCTGATGCTGTCGGCAAGCTCCTGCATAGCCTGTTCATCAAAATCATGACGTGGCTGCTTGGGGTTTACTTCTATCTGATCGAGTGGTATGCGTGATATGGTATTGGCAGTTTGCCCCGATACTGCAGGTACAGCCGGCGCGGATGTTGTTTTAAGTTCTTCATCAATTGTATCCAGCAATGCGCGGATTCCCTTACCTAAACCTTGTTTTTTATTGGTCTGCGACATGCTTATCTGTTTCAAAAATTTTATCTTCGTTCTTTATTTTGGTCATGTTATTCTTCTGCAAGATCTCTTTTGCAAGATTCAGGTAATTGATAGCGCCTGTGCTTTCTGTATCATACAGCAGGGCAGGCATACCAAAACTTGGAGCTTCACCCAGTTTGGTGTTACGGTGCACTATGGTGTTAAAAACAAGTTCTGCAAAATGGTTTTTAATCTCTTCCACTACCTGGTTAGACAAGCGCAAACGGCCATCATACATCGTCATCAATATCCCTTCTATACGAAGATCTGTGTTTATCTTGGTCTGTACTATTTTGATGGTATTGAGTAATTTTCCCAATCCTTCCAATGCAAAGTATTCACATTGCACAGGTATCACCACACTGTCTGCAGCCGTAAGCGCGTTCACAGTTATAAGACCCAGTGATGGTGAGCAATCAATAATAATAAAATCAAAATCATTACGCTGCTCCGCCAGGGCTTTGCGCATTACATGCTCGCGGCTGGGGTGATGTATCAGTTCTATCTCAGCCCCTACAAGGTCAAGATGAGAAGGGAGCAAATACAAATTAGGTGTATCTGTTGCCAATATCACCTGCGATGCAGGCAAATCATTTACCATGCAATCGTACAGGCTAACCTGTATATTCTTCAAATCAAATCCGTTACCGGTAGTGCTGTTCGCCTGAGGATCGCTATCTACCAATAAGGTCTTATACTCCAACACTGCAAGACTCGCAGCCAGGTTAATAGCTGTTGTAGTTTTGCCCACACCACCTTTCTGATTCGCGATTGCTATTACTTTGCCCATTTCTGAATAAACCTTTCCTATAAGGTAGTTCTTTTTTCTTTTATTATCTAATGAATGCTTACAAATTTATTGTCTCCCCTATCTTGGGCAATAATAATTCTCTTCCTGTAGCCCTGAATTTTTCTTTAATTTCGTTATGGTCTACTTTAATATACCCAAAAGTATCAAAATGGACCCCAATTATCTTATTGCATTCAATAAATTCTGCAGCTATCACTGCGTCATCTGCATCCATCGTAAAGTTACCCCCTACTGGCAAGATAGCGAAATCAAGTTTTGCATACCGCGACATTAATTTCATGTCCATCATCAGGCAAGTATCCCCGCTATAATAGAAATTACCTTCGTTTGTCATCAGCAAAAAGCCACCAGGGTTACCGCCGTAAGAGCCATCCGGCAGCATGCTGCTATGCCAGGCAGGTAAAAATTTTAGCTTCCCAAATTCAAAATTATAAGTGCCGAAGTTCATTGGGTGCACATTACTGATGCCATTGTTTTGTGCCCAGCCCACTACTTCATAAGCTCCTATAACCAGGGCACCTGTCCTTTTCGCAATCTCAACCAGGTCGCCTACATGGTCACCATGGCCGTGAGATACTAAAATAAAATCGGCATCAATACTTTTAATATCTATGTGCGTGGCCAATTCATTTCCGCTAATAAAAGGATCAAATAATATCTTTCTGGAATCAACTTCTATTAAAAAACAAGAATGACCATAATAAGTGTATTTCATATTGATGAAGCGGACCTTTTTAAAAGTAAATGTTTAATAGCACTATTTGCAAAATTAAAGCGATTCGCTCACTTTTATATGAGAATCTGGCAAGTTCATCCGAAAATAATTTGTCTTTGAGTTTCCGGACAGAACTCCAATGAGCTTCCTAAAAAATGTCTGCAATGAATTTTCATATATCTATGTAAAATTTTCTTCTTCTGCAGGGTCTTTTCATAATTTATATATAAATAAAGGGTCCTAAACTATGAGGACCCTTTACCTTTTATTGATTGATTGATTGCTTTATTGTGCTGATTTCAGCAAGCGGTCTACTTTCAGCAAACTGCCCTGCTCATCATACACACTGATCATATATACTCCGTTGGCAAGACCACTGATGTCTATATGATTGGCTTCATGTTCTTCTATCAGTACCCTGCCTTCAAGACCAGATACTTTTACGTTTACTTTCACTGTGGCTTCTATATATACTATACTGCTGGCAGGATTAGGATATATCTTCACGCCGGGGTTGCTACCCGGGCTCTGAGCTATGCCTGTGGTGCCTATCGTGTATTTCAGTGAGAATTGGCCGCAACCATGTATGTCTACTACGTATACATAATAGTCTCCTGCATATGGCGATGGTACGGTATAGCTGTTGCTGATCGCTCCCGTGATCTTATTGATCGCTGCTGTGCCGCCTTTGTACCACTGGTAGCTTACAAAATTACCTGTTTGTAATACAAGCCCGTTTGCGGTGATTCCGGGATTGGGTGGCGGATAGTTGGTAACCTGCAATAACTGGGTGGTAACGTTACATCCATAATTGCTTGTAATTTCTACGGTATATGATCCCGCTGTTTTAACCCAGTAGGATGATTGTGTTGCTCCGATTATCGGGTTGCCGTTCTCCATCCACTGGAAGGTATATCCGTTACCGCCATAGGCCTGCAATTTAACTGAATCGTTGATACATATCGGGCTGCTGCCTAAGAGGCTGGTTGTATCCGGGGGTAATGGGTATACTGATACATTCTTGGTAGGGGATGTGGCACTGCATATATTGGCGGTTATCAGCACACTGTATGCTCCCGGCTGATTTGCCTGGTAAGTGATCGCATTGGCTCCGGGTATATTGGTACCGTTCCGTATCCATTGATAGGTATAACCGCTGCCGGCTACTGCGGTGAGCAGAATACTGCTGCCCTGGCAGAAACCGGTATCGCCGCCCGGTACTAATCCTGCTGCCGGTATCGGGTATACTGATACCAGATCAGGGGATGAGGTAGCGGTACAGTTATTACTGTCTCTTACGATTACTGTATAACTGCCGCTTACGGATGCGGTATAACTGCTTGTGGTGGCTCCGGGTATAGCAAGGCTGTTATTGTTCCACTGGTAGCTTAAACCGGTTCCTGTGTTCGCATTCATACTTACCGTACTGCCGTCGCACACTGAGGTAGGGCCTGTGGAGGAGATCACAGCATTGGGTAATGGGAAGACTATGATCGTGGTGGCGGTGGCTGAGGTGGAGTTACAGCCCACATTGCTCGTAACGGTTACTGCATATGTTCCTGCTGATGAGGCCTGGTAGTTCTGGCCGGTGGCGCCGCTGATCGCATTGCCGTTCCGCAGCCATTGGTAGCTATATCCTGCTCCTGCCGGTGCGCTTAATCCGACATTGGTGCCGCTACAGATACTGGTAGCGCCGGATGCGGTGATATTGGATGGCGGGTTGGGGTTCATGACTACGGATACTGCTGAAGAACTGCCCTGGCACCCGGTATTATTGGTCACCATGACACTGTAATTGGCTGTTGTGGATGTTACGTATACAGGGAAGGTTGCGCCGGGGATGAGTGTGGTTCCGTTATACCACTGGTAGCTTAGGCCGGGAGCGGTAGCGGTACTTAATGTTACACTTCCGCCGGGACATAATTGGGTGCTGCCGGAGGCGCTTACTGCCGGTGTTGGTAAGGCTATGACGGTTACAACTGTGGCAGGGGAGGTAGCATAACAGCCTGCTGAATTGGTGACTTTTACTGAATAGTTGCCTGTAGATGAAGCGCTGAGCGTTGAGCTGGTTGCAAGGGGTATTGTCACCCCGTTCAGTATCCACTGGTACTGGTAACCGGTGCCGGTATCTGCACTCAGTAATACTGTATTACCTGCACAGAAGGTAGTTGCTGTGGTGGTGGTGATATAGGCGGGGGGTGGTGAGAATGCCTGTAACGGAACTGGCGGGGCCGAGGTATTGGAACAGGAATATGCGCCTACGGTGCTTGTTACTGTTACTGTATAATTACCTGCCACATTCGTGGTGTAGGTCTGACCGGTGGCGCCGCCAAGGGCATATCCGTTCACATTCCACTGGTAGCTTAAGCCGGGGCCGGTATTGGCACTCAGGGTCACACTGTTGCCTGCACACAAACTTGTCTGTGGTGCGGTGATCGTTGCTGCAGGGGTATTAAGAAGTACATTTGATATATTGGATATTCCATTACAACCGGTAGTTGTATTGGTAACAACTATGGTATAGGTGCCTGTTTGTGTTGCTATATAGGTATTGGTGCTCTGCCCTGCAAGTGCTGTGGTTCCATTATACCATTGGTAGGTAACGCCGGTACTGTATGGGGTGGTCAGGGTGACACTCTGGTTCTGGCAGAAGGTATCAGGTCCACTCGGGCTGACTGTGGAGGCCGGTAATGGATTTACGATCACTGGTACGGAAACAGGGGTGGTGGCAAAACAACCATTGCTGTTGGTAACGGTAACGGTATAGGATCCTGCAACGCAGGCTACATAGGATGAGGAGGTGGCGCCTGAAATGTTCGATCCGTTATTCTGCCATTGATATGTAAGACCGGTACCGGTATTGGCATTGATCGTTACACAATTTCCCTGGCATAAGGTGGATGAGCCTACAGGGGTGGCAACTGCAGGTGGTGCCGGTATTAC
>CAIYVS010000002.1 GCA_903929655.1 uncultured Bacteroidota bacterium
GATTGTGATTTGGAATGGTTATGTGATGTTGGCCTTTGTTTAAGGTTGTTAATCTAATATGACTACCTGTCTGCCGGGTAATTTGATAACCCAATTTACTCAGGGCTTTGATCAAATCATTGGCTCCGATATTGCGAGGCAATCTCATGCAGCAATCACTTCTTCTTTTACATAATGTAAACGTATTATTTTAGGACGCATAGCTTCATCTTCATAATGACAATGAACTGCATCTTTTACAGCGCTTTTTAATGCTTCATAAGTATCTGCCTCGGTGAAAATGGGAATACCCAATGCCCTTGCTGTATAACCTCCTTCAGGACTTTCTTCAACTAAAAAAATAATCTCGTCCATTATTATTTTATTTATATACAAAGGTAAATATTTTTTAACTGCTATTGGCTGAAAGTATTTTTCAGGTTGATGTCCCGACAAATAGCCAATTGAACACATAATTTGGCTAATTTTGCCCTTTCGCAAACGTATATAGTACATGATAGATATTAAAGTGCCCACGGTAGGTGAGTCCATTACAGAAGTTACGCTGGTTAAATGGTTAAAGAAAGAAGGTGATTATGTGAACCGTGATGAGGTATTGTGTGAAATGGAGTCTGAGAAAGCCACTTTTGAGCTTCCTGCAGAACAGGCTGGCATATTACATATTGTGGCACAAGAGAACAGCACTTTAAAGATCGGAGACACTGCCTGCACTATAGACGAATCGGCAGCAAAACCAGCTGTGGCAGAGGTAAAAGAAGAACCAATTAAGAAAACAGAAAAAAAAGAAAATCCAAATACCAAGACAGCAGAAAAAACTGCTGAGAAACCAGCACAGGCTGCACCAGTGCAAACAGAAGTAAAAGCTACACCTGTTGCTAATGCTATTATGGCTGAGAAACAGGTAAAGCCCGCAGCAATAAAAGGTACTGGTGTTTCCGGTAAAATATTGAAACAGGACGTACTGGAGGCTATTGCTCATCCGGGACGCAAAACAGGCATAGATGCATTTTCGCGCAATGACAGGCATGAAAAAATGAGCAACCTGCGCAAAACGGTTTCCCGCCGCCTTGTTGAAGCCAAGAACAGCACTGCAATGCTCACTACATTTAATGAAGTGGATATGAGCCGCATCATGGAGATACGCAAAAAGTATAAGGATAATTTTAAAGAAACACATGGTGTGAATCTGGGCTTTATGTCGTTCTTTACAAAAGCATGTTGTATCGCATTGTCCGAATGGCCTGCCGTGAATGCTAAGATTGATGCGGAAGAAATTGTTTACCATGACTTCGTTGATATATCCATAGCTGTATCTGCGCCCAAAGGCCTGGTAGTACCTGTCATCCGCAATGCGGAAAGCATGAGCATGGCTGAAATAGAAGCTAAAGTGATTGAGCTGGCAACAAAGGCCCGTGATAACAAACTCACTATTGAAGAAATGACAGGTGGTACTTTTACCATTACCAATGGTGGTGTATTTGGCTCGCTTATGTCAACCCCAATTATCAATATCCCTCAATCTGCCATATTGGGCATGCATAAAATACAAGAGCGCCCCGTGGTTATAGATGGCAAAATAGAAATAAGACCTATGATGTATGTAGCTGTAAGCTACGACCACCGTATTATAGACGGGCGTGAATCAGTAAGCTTCCTGGTACGCGTAAAAGAATTACTGGAACATCCTGAGCTATTGCTTTTCGGGCAAGACCCGGTGAAGACTTTGCTGGAAGTATAAAGGTGTTTTGCCTTTTGATTTTTTACTTTTGACTTATCAATGCGTTACATCCGCCAACATATTGCCGTAATTACCCACCTTTATAAAGGCGATGTACCCTTAACCCATTTTCTCAAAAATTATTTCAAACAACATCCCAAACTGGGCAGCCGGGACAGGAAGATACTGAGCGAAATGTGCTATTGCTGGTACCGTTGCGAAAAGGGTATAAATGACAAAGGGCTTGATTTTGATGAGAAAATGAATGCCTGTCTTTTCCTGTGCAGTAATAACCCACTAATTGCTTCTTTTCTTCCGGATGCATGGGAACCTGCTAATGAGAGAAGCATTACGGAAAGACTGGATCTTCTACACGAACACAATATCTATTTTGATGTAAAGAAACTTTTTCCGAACCAGCATACACTGTCTGATAATTTGCAGCAAGACGATTGGCTGCTGTCTATGCTGGAACAACCCAAACTCTTTATCCGCATCAGGAAGAAAAAGAAAGAAATAATTGCTTTGCTGCAGGAGAAGAAAATAGCTTTTGATTTTCTTACAGATACATGCCTCGCATTGCCTAATGGCGCTGCGATAGATAAACTATTGCCCGCAGATGCCTATGTTGTACAGGATGCATCATCGCAAAAGACAGGACAATATTTTCATCCTCAAAAAAATGAGCACTGGTATGATTGTTGTTCGGGTGCAGGAGGAAAATCGCTTTTACTAAAAGACATGGAACCTGGTGTTCAACTAACCGTGTCTGATACAAGAGAAAGCATTCTGCACAACCTGAAAGAAAGATTCACATTATACCATCGCAGTCAGCCTGAAGCATATAAACTGGATGTATCAGACAAGACACAGTTGAAAAAACAATTGGGCAATAAACAGTTTAGTGCCATTATCTGTGATGTGCCCTGCACAGGATCGGGTACATGGGCGCGCACCCCGGAGCAGCTTTATTTTTTCAAACCTGCAGGATTACAAGGTATTAACCAGGTTCAAAAAACGATAGCAGTGAATGCCGCATCACTTCTCTCAAAAGGCGGAAAGCTTATTTATATTACCTGTTCTGTTTTCAAAAAAGAAAATGAGGATGTGGTGAAAGAAATTATTAAGGATACCGGCCTCTATCTTGAAGAAGTAAAATTAATTAATGGAATCAGTATTCACGCAGATAGCATGTTTGTTACAGTACTGGTAAAGAAATAAATGAATTACTATTTTTAAATACTTCCATATTCAGACACGGGTGCCAGAAATAAAAACCCATATAGGACAGAATCCGAAATATATTTATCTTTGTAATTATGCCGGAAGTGACTATAAAATATAATGATTCTAAAACACTGAAAGTGCTAAAAGCGCTCTCGGAGTATCTTGGGTTTAATATCTCTGAAGTTTCTGATAATAGGAAAAAAAAAGAACCGCGGATAAGTAAGGTCGTAATAATACCCGGAGACCCAACTATTGATACATCAGAAATGAGTGAGATTATCGGCCGAAACAAAATAGATGCAAAAAAACTAAGGCAGTCGTGGCAGCGAAACAAATAGTTTGTGATACTGACGTGATGATTGATTTTTGGGAAATTAAAAACCCAAGACATTTTGCTACTAATACCAATTAGACTTGCAAATTACACTAAAAAATAATACCTTTGGCATATGCCAAAGAA
>CAIYVS010000003.1 GCA_903929655.1 uncultured Bacteroidota bacterium
AAAGAGAGGATCAAAAGAAACAAAAGAAGAATCTTCCGAGAAAAAACTACCTCCAAAAAAGGGAGCCGGTAAAACAAAAAACCAGAGCCATTCGATTATGAACTGGCGAAACAAAAACTAAAAGAACAATTTCGAAGCGGTAAGTCTTTATTCAGTAAAGGAGGCGCATTTGCCCCCCTATTGGAAGAGATGCTCAATTCAATCCTGGAAGGAGAGATAGACGCCCACCTGGATGAGGATGAACGCCGCATGGGTAACCGCAAGAATGGAAAAGGCAGTAAGGTAATGAAAACCTCTGCCGGTAATATTGAGATCAATACACCCCGCGACCGATTGGGAAGTTTTGAACCGGAGATTGTTAAGAAACGAGAGACGATCATGGCTCAGAGCCTGGAAGACAAAATAATCGGTCTATATAGCATAGGCACGAGTCTTCGTGATATTAGCAGCCACATTAAAGAGACCTACGATACAGATATCTCGGCAGCTACCTTAAGCAGTATTACTGATAAAGTGATTCCATTAGTAAAAGAATGGCAGCAACGGCCACTGGAAAGCCTGTATTGTATCGTATGGCTGGATGCAATGTACTACAAGGTAAAAGAGGAAGGAAGAACACAAACCCGTTGTGTGTACAATATTCTGGGCATTAATAAAAATGGCAAAAAAGACGTTCTAGGAATGTATGTCTCCCAAAGTGAAGGCGCTAATTTTTGGCTGGGAGTGATTACAGATTTGAAACAAAGGGGTGTTGAAGATATACTGATAGCCTGCATTGACAACCTAAAAGGCTTTGATGAAGCCATCCGCACCATTTATCCTCAAACAGAGGTACAGACCTGTGTAGTACATCAAATAAGGAACTCCATTAAATACGTCGCCAGTAAGGATCAGAAGGAATTTATGACTGACTTAAAGCCGGTATACAAGGCTGATAATGAAAGTCAGGCATTAGATCAACTGGCGGCACTGAAAACAAAATGGGGTAAAAAATACCCGATGGTTATAGGTTCCTGGGAAAATAACTGGCCCAAACTGAGTACCTATTTTAAGTTCCCGGAGAATATTCGAAAGCTGATTTATACAAACAATACAATAGAGGGCTATCATCGCCAGATCAGAAAAGTAACCAAGAACAAGGGTGTATTTACCAGCGATATGTCATTACTTAAGTTGATCTACTTGGCCACAGAACGTATCCAGCAAAAGTGGACGATGCCATTAAGTAATTGGTGTATTACGGCATCGCAACTTAAAATTATATTTGCTGAAAGAATGAAAACAGATCTCTGACAGTTCACCGTAAAAAAGAAGCGGTGCCTTGCTCTTTGATGGAGCCGCCCCCGCTTCTTTTTTACTTCAACCTAATTAAATTTGACACAGTTTATTTTACAGACCCTATTGGAAATATGTTGTAGCTCAGCTTTCTCATTTCATTTCAGTTAACTCTTTTTGCAAACGGAACATTTCATCCCTTAACCTTGCTGCCTCAATAAAATCAAGGTCTCTGGCAGCTTTCTCCATTTGCTTCTTTGTTTGGTTGATCGCTTTTTCCATTTGAGGAATGGTTTTATATACTGCTTGTTCTTCTGCCGCTTTGTTTTTTACCAGCTCTTCTTCAGCCTGAATAGCATAAGGACTTCTTGCATCAAATCCTTTAATATCCAGCACCGATGTTTGCTGCATGATCTGTTCAATACTTTTTTTAATGGTTCTTGGTGTGATATTGTGTTCAATATTATG
>CAIYVS010000004.1 GCA_903929655.1 uncultured Bacteroidota bacterium
AGTTTGATTTCTTAGTTAAAAGAAAAGATTCCCTCGTAAAACCTTTAATACATACAATGCTTAAATCAAAAGACGTTTCTTCAGATGAAAAAAAAGAATTAAGGTTGGTTTTAAAAAGCGAACTACAATAATATTTTTCACACGGACTTCCCATTTCTTCAAATAGTCTGCCCATAGCCATAAGATTATCCAGTTTAATATCTATCCTCATAAATCAACTGGTCAGCATTACTATTTTACGCTTTCTCTTCCTTCGCAAAAAAGTCAAATTTTAAATATCAATTATTTTCACCTCTTAATTTACTAATACTGCTGGCACTTACGTTACTAGACCCCCCACTTATTTTTTCAGCTAATATATCTTTCTATACACTAGGTCGTTATTCAAGAAATCTTCATTAAATTGTACTCAAAATAGCCTTTAGCGCTTATGTCAGGCATGAAGCATACAAACAATATAAACAACTTTTCAAAATGAAGAAACTAAGCCTTTTTATTAGTTTTGTTTTTTCACTAAGCATCTGTACCGCGCAAACAACCGCAGTTACGCAAACACTTAATTTATCTCTTACTAATATTATCAGCCTCACATTTGTAAGTTCAGGTACATCCACAGGTGGCACCATAACCTTGCCCTTCTCAAGCACCAGCGATTATGATAATGGAGTTATCTCTTCTGACCAGCAATTAACTGTCCTTTCCAACATGCATTTTAATGTTGCAGTTCAATCCAACGCTGTAAATTTTTCTTATTCCGGCACAGTTACTCCGGCACCAACTATACAGGTTGCCAATGTATTGCAAATGATGGTAAGTGCTAATAATACAGGAGGCAGTTTGTCCTATAGCAGCTATGCCAGTATTCCTTCGGGCACAGCCACTATTATAAATTGGGGCAGCCCCGGTGGCAACCAGACTTTTTCTGTACGTTACAAGGCCACCCCCGGCTATACAATGCCCAGTGGCACCTACACTACCAATATCATATATACTGCGACCCAGCTGTAGTAAGTATGTCTAAAACACTAAATTGCTCCTGGATTTTTTCAGTTCCCTGCCTCTGCACTTCACAGTACACGTCGGTATCAGGGCTTATAAGCTGGTTTCTTTCCTCCCCATCTTGGTCTTTCCACCCCCGCCAATCAATGATAATTTCCCTTTATCTTATTAACTTTACTTGATAATAATGTATCGTGAAACTAAAGTCCCTAGCTGTTTTAATAATTTTCTTGTCCCTACTTCTCTGTAAATCTTTTTCGCAAACAGTAGATTGTGACAAATCATGGAACTATCAGGATAGTGTTTGTCATTTCAAATCTCAGATAAAATTTTGGTCTGAACATTGGCTCAATGATAGTAATGGAATTAATGGTTTTAGAGCTTTGTTTTCAGTTGAAATTTTAGAGAAGTGCCCACGCAATAAAATTAAATTTGATGATATAAAAATGTATTTGGGCAAACCTTTTTCTCCAGGTTTAAATTCCCAAACAGCACATTTTAATACATTTTTAATATCCCGCTTTCCATATGATGTATCAAAGCCAATAATGAGTTTTGTAACAGTTAACTTTATTGTGGATGATAAAACAAATTATATAGTTGGGATAAAAGAAGGTATTGGAGATAGATAAAATCCCTCCCTTGTGAGTGTTTTTTCAAGGACTCGCCCGCATCAGAGCTACCCAGCTCATTAGCATTTCCTTCTTTATCTTATTATCTTTATATACAGATATGAGAATAGCAGTAGTTATACTTTTCAGTTTCTTGTCGTTGCTTAACACAAAAAGTATTGGCCAAATAAGTAAGAATACAGAAAGCTATGTGCAGGATTCCACGGAAAAAAGAGATGAGGTCTTATATGTTCAAAAACAAGATAGTTTACGGAACATGTTTTTAGCCGATGACAAACTACATCCAACGGTCAAATACTACATACAGGATACCGGCGCTTCGGTCTTATTATATGAATTGACCGATTCCATGGAGTTCAAGGTGTTAGGCGATATCAATTCCGACGGCAAAATAGATTCTGTGTTTCTATTGCCAGAGCTTTTTGATGGCGATTTAGGGCAATCTTTTACTTTCACAGATATTCGCCTCTCCAAGATTCAGACCGGTGTGCAATGCAATCATCTTGCCAACCTTTTTGTAATTGATGATATAGATGAAGACGGCATAAAAGAAATAGGACTTTATTATTCCTCATGTGCAAGCAGATTTAAGATGCTACGAGTTTATACTTTTGAGTCGGGTCAATGGAATGAAGCTGGAAGCGTAGTTTTTGATCTTAACTATACTAAACCATCCATGCAAAAACGGATAAAAAAAATTGGAAAGGGTAAATTTGCTATGCGGGAAATAACAGATGCCGGTGCCCCTGATAGTATTGTTATTCAGGATAAATGGTTAAATTTTGAAATCAAATAAGATCTCCCGTATAAATTTCCGCCCCCTGTTCTGTCCTCGGACGAGTCTCGGTTTCACACTCGTCTGCATCAGTCCTTAAAGTTCATCTATTATTCTAAAGCAATAGAATAAGGCAAAAAATCTTTCTGCCATAACGGTTTTCGGCACAAGTTTTGTGGCATTATATAGCCATATAAACCCTGGCATACCTAAAATGAAAAGTACAGAATTTCAAAATTCGATCAGGAAAAAAGAGGAAATAAAAAGCTCCTAAAAAGACACTCCAAATAACCCCAAAAGGAAGTCAAATGTCCCCAATAGGAAGAAAAGCGGAAAAACTATTTTAGGACAAAAAATGTCATAAATAATTGAATATCAATATAATAAACAATGTCTAGCCAACAAAAACAACCAAAAAGCGGAAAAAGTTTTGATAGCGGAAAACAGAATTGCTCTCATCCCTGCCATCCTGGGCTATGAACAAAACCCAACAATTTCTTATTTTGCAGAGATGTTATTAGCTGGTATATATGACAAACTTAAAAACGCTTTATTTCTTATTACAATACCAGCTTTATTTACTTTTGCTATTTCCTGCAAAAACCCCAACCCCAATACCCACAAAAAAGTCTTCCGCATTAACTTCTCCACCGGCACACTCGAGTCCATAGACCCTGCATTCGCAAAAGAACTCTTTATCATGTGGACAGTACACATGGTGTACAATACGCTTATAGAAACAGACGAGCAATTACATCTTACACCATCCCTCGCCACACATTGGGACATCAGCGCCGATGGACTTACCTATACCTTCTATTTGCGCCAGGATGTATATTTCCATGATAATGAAGTTTTTCCCGGAGGCACAGGCAGAAGGATGACAGCCCAGGATGTCGTTTATAGTTTCAACCGCATCATCAATCCCCAAACCGCATCTCCCGGCTCCTGGATATTCAACGAACGCATTGCCAAAACAAAGCCCTTCACAGCCCTGAATGATACCACCCTGCAAATACATCTGAGCAAACCATTCAGACCCCTGTTGCAAATGCTCACCATGCCCTATTGCTCTGTTGTACCGCATGAAGCTATAGAACGCTGGGGAAAAGATTTTCGCGCTCACCCCTGCGGCACCGGCCCCTTTATGTTTCACTATTGGGACGAAGGCAATACCCTTGTCCTGCATCGCAACCCGCACTACTGGGAGCACGACAGCAATGGCATTGCACTTCCCTATATTGATGCAGTTCAGGCCTCTTTTTACGACAGCAAGGCAACGGAGTTTTTTCTCTTTCTCCAGCACAAACTCGACTGGGTGAACGGAGTGGACGGCTCATTCAAAGATCTCCTCATCTCTAAAGACGGAACACTCAAAAAAGAATTTGCATCAAAATTTCACCTCACAAAACAAACCTATTTTAATACAGAGTATATAGGCTTTCTTACAGACACCACAAATCCGCTATTAAAAAACAATTCACTCGCCAACCCACTTGTTCGCCGTGCCATCAATTATGCTATAGACCGCAATAAGATCGTCACCTATTTTCGCAATGGCATGGCTATACCCGCCACATCCGGCTTTATTCCTGCCTCCATGCCGGGGTATGATTCCACGCACAGCTATGGTTATAATTATGATCCTGCAAAGGCAGCAAAACTGCTCACAGAAGCAGGCTACCCCGGCGGCGAAGGGCTTACGCCATTTAAGGTAATAAGCCCGGATAACTGGGTGGATGTTTTAAATTTTATCTCTACAGAACTACAGGATGTCGGCATCCCCATGCAGGTAGAAGTTACCCAGGCCAATATTGTAAAACAGCAAATGAGTCGCTCCAAAGCCATTGCCTTCCGGGGGCAATGGATAGCAGATTACCCTGATGCAGAATCCTACCTCGTTTGTTTCAACAGCCAATACCCCGCACCGCCTAATTATACCCGTTTTAATAATCCACTTTTTGACAAGTGGTACGATCAAAGCCTCAATGCGCCCGATACACTTCGCTGGCACCTCTATACCGCTATGGATAGCCTTGCAATGTCTTATGCCCCGCTAGTGCCATTATATTACGAATATCTGATGCAGTTCACTCAAAACAATATTTCAGGTTTTCGCAACACTCCTATGAATCTTATAGACATTAAAAGAGTTCAGATAAAATAGCATTTTGTTTTCATAAACATTATTGACATATTTCTGCGCTATTTTATTTGTTATTGAATTGTTAAGCGGCTTAACAAACCTGTTAACAAATGATTAAGCATGTATTTTAGCCTACACCATATTAAACATATACAAAAAGCACATGTAGCATTTGTATTTCTATTCTGAATAAAGGAAGGAGAGAGTAATTAAAAACTTAAAAAATGGAACTCGTGAAAAACGAACCACTTACTCTCAAGCAGGCTATTACTTTGTGCAATAAGTATCAGCACTTAAAAGGGAACGTTGTAATAAGTGACAAAGGAGACTTTGAAGTAATTGATTGCATCGCAATTGCTCCACATGACAAATTGAGTAAAACGCTATTCTTCAAGCTTTACAAAGAGATGAAGGACACAGAGAAGGCAATTGCTTTCTATAGTGATGTCCAATACGACCTGGTATTGATGCTTAGGGAATTGGTACCTATTGGCGATTTCTATTACAAAATGATGGATCTCAACGATTACCTCCAAAATTCAGGTAAAAGTATTAATGTAAGCTCCTATCAATAATAATAAACAAATTAAGAAAACAATATCTACCTAAAGGAACAATCAATATGCAACGTAAGTATTTCATTTCTTTGATGATCTTAATTGCAAGCTTATCACTTTTATACGCGGGATGGCTCACTAAGCTTATGAATGGCAGCAAGTTGCCGGTATTTTATTTTTATTTACGGTATTTCCTGGTAGGCTGGGTACTGTCTTCCGTAATTGTTGCCTTTGTCGGCAGTAGCAGGCAAATAGGTGGAATAAAGTCTTTTCTGATCTCTTTGTTCAACCCCGCATTAGGCCTCATTATGGTCCTTGCTTCAGAAACTAAGTCCAAAACACAATTGGTAAATGTCATTAAACATAAACCCGAACCTGCAAGGCCCCAATTAAGTAAAAAATTGAAAAATTCTTCCTATACATTAAACGCCTGAACCTCTAATGATCTCTATATACATAACTAATTAATTTGCAGTCTTTCATTTATACATCAATGAAGAAAGACTATGAATTTATTTTAATTTAGGGAATAATTATTATATTTGTCAAGCGGTTTTGGAAAAGATCGCATTGACCAACATATAGAGTTATAAGGGCGCTGTCCAGCGCCTTTATTTTTTTCCTGCCTGCCTGCTGCCATTAGTCACCGTTACTTGCCTGGCATCCCCCGCTTTTTTTAATTTGATGCTATAGCCTTTGTCTTCCAGAAGCCTTAAGGTCTCTTCAAAGAAATAATCGAAAACCATGGCGAGATGCCCGTGGGTAGTAAACATATCCTGCATAGTCTTGTCTATATACTCCAGCTCACTTTGCGGACTTGTAAATTTTTGCTTCATGGAATTAGAACTGATTCTATACGCATTGGCAAGGTAGGGCGTTTTTTTCGAATATCATAATATTTATTTTATTAAATACTCATAAACAGCTATATAAAAGCAGTAAAATATGTATCTATTTTAAATACTGCTAATATTTATTCATCTAAATATTCCAGGCCTTTTATAATAGCATCTTCACCCACCTTTGAATTCTGATTCTTAATGGCTTGTTATCGGCTTACAAAAGCCCTGTTAAGACATCCGAAATATTTCCATGCACACTGTTGTCGCCGCATCTTTGTGTCAACAAAACAAAAAC
>CAIYVS010000005.1 GCA_903929655.1 uncultured Bacteroidota bacterium
ACCTTTATAATTTCAGAGAGTCAAAAAATTATTATTTTTCGGTTTAGAAGTGTCATATAATTGAGCGGGGATTCCATCATGAATAATATTTTGCCGGATTGATCTTGTTGAAGAAAATATATTTGTTGTGCATTTTGTCGGTTTCGCCTTTTGCCTTATCGGCGCAGGTAGCAAATGAAGCTGATCTTATAGATATAGCGAGAAAGGTATTTGATAAGCATGCAAAACCCCGTGCGGATACCACAGTGCAGCCCCGCTTATCTGCTGTGCCTGCGGCAGGTTATTCTTTGCAAACCGGCTTTGCAGTATTACTTGTTGCCAATGGGGCATTCTATACCAGTAAGCCTGCGGAAACCAATATGTCTACCGTGCTGACGAGCTTGACTTATTCTCAACAAAAACAAATCATTTTTCCGGTACAATCCAATATCTGGACCAAAAATAATAAGTATAATATTGTTACAGACTGGCGCTATTTAAAATATCCGTCCTATACTTATGGCCTGGGAGGCTACACAAGTTTCTATGACCAGTACACGATAGATTATAATGCAATACGCCTGCACCAGACTTTTTACCGTAAGGTGGCTACTAACTTCTATGCGGGTATAGGGTATAATTTTGATTATTTCTGGAATATAAAAGAGGTGGACCCTCCAAAAGGAAAGCTGACTGATTTTGAGGAGTACGGATTATCTAATACGGAACAGGCATCGGGTATCACTTTTAATGTTTTATATGATACCCGGCGAAACTCCATTAATCCGGATAACGGGATATATGCCAATCTTATTTACAGGCCTAATCTTACTTTCCTGGGCAATGAATTTACCTGGCGTTCGCTGGTAGCAGATTTCAGGAAATATGTTAAGATGCCCGGTAAAGGTAATATACTGGCTTTCTGGAGCTATGACTGGCTTACTCTTAGCGGACAGCCACCTTACCTGATGCTGCCCAATACCGGTGGAGACCCTTTTAGTAATACAGGCCGGGGTTATATACAGGGCAGGTACAGGGGAAAAAATATGTTGTATGCTGAAGGCGAATATCGTTTTGCCATATCTGGTAATGATTTGCTGGGTGGGGTTGTGTTTGCCAATCTGCAAACATTTACAGAGGAAGAATCCAACAGGTTTGAGGTTTTTATGCCGGGATATGGCGCCGGGATCAGGATAAAACTGAATAAGTTTTCGAAAACGAATATTGCACTTGATTATGGCCTCGGTATCCAGGGTTCAGGCGGTTTTTTTGTGAACCTCGGGGAGGTGTTTTAATAATGTGCAAATTGCAAATGTGCAAATTGAGTTTAGGGAACACAATAATATCTGAGAATATAGTGAGCTAAGAATCAGAGTTGTGAGAGGACATTATTGACCCTAAGGATGGTTTCCTGTTTGCCTATCATATCTGCTATGTGGAATACGCCGGGTCCATATTTGCCACCAACCAGCATGATGCGTAAAGGAAGCAGCACATCGCCTTTTTTAAGACCATTGGTTTCCAGGAGTTTATTAAAATGTTGTTCCGGTATCTCTTGATTCCATTCTGTTATCTCGTTCAATGAATTTATCCAGGATGTAAAAAACGCTTTCTTCTGATCGTTCCATTTTTCCTTTATGGGGCTGATGTCAAAATTCTGTGGGGTGGTAAAAAAGAAATGTCCCTGCTGCCAGAAGTCGGGGATGAGGGTGCAGCGGTCTTTGATGAGAGCTACAATTTTCTGCAAATGATCGTCTGAAACTTTTACACCCTGCGCTTCAATGTATGGTTTTGCAAGCTGTGTTAAAGTGGCATCATCGGTATGCTGAATATATTGATGGTTGAACCATTTTGCTTTTTCGAAATCGAATTTGGCGCCGCCCTTATGTACGCGTTCGATCGAGAATTTATGAATGAGTTCGTCCATAGAAAATAATTCCTGTTCTGTGCCGGGGTTCCAGCCCAGCATGGCCAGCATGTTTACAAATGCCTGTGGCAGAAAGCCCATTTCTCGGAAACCGGATGTTGTTTCATTAGTTCGCGGATCGGTCCAGTTCATGGCAAATACCGGGAAGCCCAGGCGGTCTCCGTCACGTTTGCTGAGTTTGCCATTGCCGTCCGGTTTTAGGATAAGTGGCAGGTGTGCCCATTGGGGCATGTGGTGTTTCCAGCCCAGGTATTCCCATAGCAGGATGTGAACAGGGGCACTGGGCAGCCACTCTTCTCCGCGGAAGGCATGTGTTATCTTCATGAGGTAATCATCTACCACTACTGCGAGATGATAGGTGGGCATACCGTCTGCTTTTAAAAGTACTTTATCATCAACAAGCGAGGTATCGAAAGATATTTCGCCACGGATCATGTCGGTAAAAAGAAGCGTTACGTTTTCGGGCATTTTAATACGTACCACGTAAGGTATACCATTGGCAAGGAGTTCATTTACGTCGTGTGGATCTAAGCTAAGCGAATTGCGCATGTGCATGCGGGTGGTATGATCGTATTGGGGATTGGTATTGTCCGGTCTTTTCAGATCATGGCGCATTTTTTCAAGTTCTTCCGTAGTGTCAAAAGCGTAGTATGCATGGCCGGAATCGATGAGTTGTTTTGCGTATTGATGATATAAATTTTTGCGTTCGCTTTGGCGGTAAGGAGCATGCGGGCCACCTTTCTGCGGGCTCTCGTCGGGTGTGAGGCCGCACCATTGCAGGCAATCTACAATATATTGTTCAGCACCTTCTACGTAGCGGTTCTGGTCGGTATCTTCTATACGCAAAATAAAATCGCCACCGTGATGACGGGCAAATAAATAATTATATAATACGGTACGGACACCTCCCAGGTGCAGGCCCCCTGTGGGGCTTGGCGCAAAACGGACACGAACTTTGCTCATAAGGCTGCAATTTAGCTGATAAATTGATTGGTTGAATAGTTAAAGGGAAAGGAGACTTGCTAAAATAGCGAAAAATAAAGGAGCCTGATCTATTCGGCTATAAGTTCGCTGGCCAGGCTTGTATGTCTTTTTTTGCTTACAAAATAGCCTACAGAAAGACCGTATGAAAGGTTTTTAGCGCTTTCGTCGCCATAGGTAGAAATATCTGTAAAGCCATAATAATAAAAAGCGCGTAAATATAAGCCCCGGTTAAATTCATAACCTGCCATCAGGTTAAGACCTATATCCAGTTTGCTGACATCCCTCCCTCCCTGTATCTGAACATTTGCAGAAGAATCGAAAGGAGCTGAATTGGGGTAATGGCCGTAATCGTGCAATTGGTTGGTGCCGCCAATGGTGTATGCGATGGAGGCTCCCAGGCCGAAGAAAATTCGTCCTTGCCCTTGTGTGTTTATTTTGAAGATCACATTAACCGGAAGCTCCAGGTAGTGTATATGAAATTTCTGGTCCACATTTTCAACCATAGTATCGCCTGAATTATAGCCGAATGATTTTGCAGCGCCTTTAACGGAAAAGAAAAGACCTGATTGAAAATAAAGATGTTTACTGATACCGATGTCTAATATGCCACCAATCTCTGTTCCGGTAATGCTGCCGGTAGAAAGTTTATGATAAGGGGTAGGTGGGATGATTGACATAGAGCAAGTACTAATGCCGATCTCGGGGGCGATGGCAAGCTGCGCAATACTAGTCGTTGCTGATAATGAGCAAGAAGTAAATAATAATAAGAAAAGCTTTTTCATCACCAGGAAAATGAAATTATACTGTGCAGATTAAAAGGCTCTATTCCTCACTTTTTCTTATCTTTTGCAGACCTGTAGAACCAGGCAATGGAAATGCTCCAAACCGAATTTCTGATAGTTTGTCCGCTTCCGGTAGCTATATTGGTTAAGCCCATGGCATAGCCCAGTTTTGCGGAAAGCCCATTATGCAACTGATAAGCCGCCGCAATATTGACGCCTATATCAAGCGGCTTAATGAACGAAGCAGTATCTGTACCTATTTTAAAATTGCTTGGTTTGAATGCAGGGTCTCCGGGTGTGCCGGAAATACTGAGGCCATAGCCAACATAGGGGCCAGCACTGAACAACAAATTGCCCTTTTTTAGATCCATTTTGTACACAGCAGTGATGGGTACCTGTGCATAATTAATAGTGATGGGTACCGTTACTGGTCCTACAAATACAACTGTTGCGTCCATTTTAGCCCCGAGTTGTGTAAAGAAAACTCCCGCCTGTATCGAAAACTCCTTACTGATGAGTTTATCAAAATTAATCCCGGCTTTGAGGCCTGTTTTGAAATAACTTGTAACACCAGGCGCATTACTAAAGGACAGGTTACAAAAGTTGAGCCCGATTTCGGGGGCAATGCCGATCCTGTCTCCGGCTTGTGTTGTAAATGCCAGTAAGGCGCTAATAATAGTTAAGAAAAAGAATTTCCTCACGGGTGGCAGTTTTGCTCTAAAATAATCCAAATAATGCACTTTTCAATAGTATACTTTAGGTAAAGGGGGTTGTAAATGGAATATCACATAAAATTGAATTTCAATAAGGCCTGAGCTAACGGTAGCTTGGTCCGCCTAATAACCAGGCAAGAGAGACAAAAATACAGGTATTATTCTCTGTTAATGAGCTAATATTTGACATATTTGCCAAGCCATAACTATAGCCTGCACGAAACAGGAAGCCGGAGGGAAGCTCATAGCCAAGCATTACATCAAAACCATAATCCAAAGCTTTGGTGGAGGATGAATCTGAACCAAACTTGATGGTTTCAGTACTTGCCGGTGCACTTTGCACACCCACATTATAAGCTTCTGCTTTATTTACACCGTAAACACCCCATGCCAGGTAGGGCCCTGCGCCGACAAATACTTTGCCCGGCCCCAACTCGGTTTTGTAAACAAAATTGAGCGGCACATGGACATAGTATATGCTGGTTGTTACATTAGGTACAACAGTTGTTAAACCCTGATAAAAAGTATTACTACCGGGTATGTAGCAACCCATCATTGAAAAAAAGACTGCAGGCTGAAAAGCGAAATGATCATTCTTATACTCGTAATCAAAAAGGCAGCCTGCCCTTATGCCAGGCAAAATGCTGTTAGCATTGTTATTACCGGCTACGCTTTCCCTGATATTGCTCATATTAAAGCCAATTTCGGGGCCAAGCCGCCACTGCGCCTGCGCCTGGAGTGTTATAAATGAGAGAATTAAAAAAAATAGTTTCTTCATACAATATGATTTCTATAATAATAAAGAGCTATTGCTGTTGATGTCAGCGTTTTTTATGGCTATTGGTATTGCTAAATAGCCATGCCGCGCTAAGAAAAACACAAGTGTTTTTATCGGTAGTTCCGTTTTGATTGGAAAAATTGGCAAGACCATAGCTATAACCCACTTTGAACAGGAGCCCGCTGGGAAGCTCATATCCTGCTAAAACGTTCACGCCGTAATCCAAGGCTTTTGTGGATGCCGTATCTGAGCCAAAGTTGATACTTTTGCTGGTAGCGGGTAAAGATCCCAGTGTATCAACCGTAACAGCGCCGGTCTTGTTTGTACCGCTGAGCGCATATGATACATATGGTCCTGCACCAATAAAAAATTTGCCTGGTCCTGCATCTATTTTATAAATAATATTGAGTGGGATATGAACATAGTTGATGTTCTTTGAGCCCTGGCCGATGCTGAGATTGAGGCCAGAAAAGGATGCACTTTGCGCTCCTGTTTTTGCACCCATCATGGAATAGGAAAGCCCTGATTGCAGTGCGAGATTTTCGTTAAATGCATATTCAACGG
>CAIYVS010000006.1 GCA_903929655.1 uncultured Bacteroidota bacterium
ATAAAAGCCACCCTTAAGTGGCTTTTATGTTATTGGCAGTGTGCTTGCTTCCACGACTATTGCACAACTACTTTATTTACTTGTCTTTCTCCATCGGCATCGGTTTCTATAAAATATAAACCTTTGGGGAATGTGGTAATATCAATATCGGCTGAGAAGTGTCTGTCAACATCATGATAATATCTGCTGAATATGTTTTGTCCGGTAACAGCGTTTATAGATAATCGCAACTGTTTTATCGGGTTATTGCAATCCAAAGTCATGGCAAACTTACCGGATGTAGGATTAGGCCAAAATCTGATGTTCTTAATATTTGCATGGTTCTTAATCGAAGTAGGTGCATTTCTGAAAATAACAATAAAATCCTCTGTTTCTCCTGACATGTAAGGACCGCAGGCACCATCTGATGCAGTACTGACTCCTGTATTATTGTTTAATATCAGGCGCATCGCCAGAGGCGAATCTGTAACCACAGTATTGGGAATTGTAATTGCAGTATCAACAATATAATAATAAAATGCCCTCTGGTAAGAGGTCCATATTCTTTCACCTGGTATGTCAAAATGATGATTATTATTAAAATCCACAAATAAGGTCACTTTGGCATCTGCATCATGAATCGTATTCATGATACCTGCTTCCTGTATATTATATGTACTGTCTACATATAATTGAATAGTGTCGGGCTGAGACACATGAGAATTGATCGCAGTGGGGTTTGCCAAATGTGAATAAACAGAACCAAAGGTATCTGTACCGATAATAAACCGGCCTATATCACTGCTATCAAGATTTCCACCAATGGCACCACTATAACAGTTAAGCGAATCATACAAATTAGGCAATATCTTAACGATGACATACCTGGTATTTGTAACTATTGCATTATTTGCCGTACAATTTGTGTCCTCCGCAGAAAAACTAAGGATATGAAAACCTGTATCGCTAATAGCGGGGATCCAGAAAAAATTACCATGCGCATTATCGATGGTAAGTAATGAGCCAGGGGCAGCCATGCCTGCATTACTATTATATAGAATTACTGAATCAGATATTGGCACACCATGCGATGTAATATCAAACGAAAGGTATGCAGCTCCGGAAATAATAGTGTCTTGTAAAGCAGAAGTAAAATACCCACCAGATATATTGGAGAGTTGTATAACAGGTGGGCCGTAGTTGCAATTAGATACAAGAACCTGCATGTCCCGCATTACTGAGCCTATTTTCTGGTGATTCCTGTATTCATCTACCCTTATCGCTATAGCAGCAGTTTGTGAGGTGCTTGGAATATACGTTGCTATACCGGTAGTGGTGTCTAAATTAAATGTATTGTTGCACTGTAGAGGATTTTCCGTTAACGTAGCTGAGATTATATGCCGGAGTGGCAGTTTGAAAACTGATTGAAGTATCAAGAGCAGGACAGCCTGAACCAGTCAAGGGATTAATAAGTGTAAATGCTAAAGAATCATTATTTACGTCATATGCTCCATCATTTGTCGTGAAAGGTATATTAGTACACATATGATATACTGGTTTTACAGAAAAAAATGGTGATGTATCTCCCTGTGCATCAAAATTATCTAATGTTGCTTCCGTATATAAGCTTCGGGAATTGGGGTTAACAAGGTTGCTAATTGCAGTGCTTCTTGAATAAATTGAAACACTAAAAGTCCAATGATTGCAACGTGAAGGCAAAGTTATAAAACCGGAATACCACCACTCCCAAAAACCAGGAATATTGCTGCCCGGTAGCGTGCAAGTTGTATTTACATTTGGACAATAAAGGGGTACCTGAACATTAGGGTTGGGAACAGAGTAAACTTTGTTAAGAATTACAGAATTCGAAAAACTATTACAGGTATTGCTATAACAGGCAACAACGGAATCCGGCTCTGCCGGACCTGAACAATCACGGTAGAACTTGTAAAAAATCTGGTATGTAGAATCATGTACCCACTGGTAAAGCAGTTCTCCGCCGCCGGCGTTACCTGCATATACATCCCGAGGATATTGCGTTATGATAAGGAAAATAAAAAAAAGCAGGATTGATTTAAGAATGGGTTTCATAACAATTTTATATTTTCAGTATAGAAGTATGGTGGTTTCTACTAAAAAAAACCGTCTATAAAAAGACGGTTTTTTAATATAAAAGGTTGGAACTAATCTATTTATTGCAGCGTTACCTTGCTGGTTTGTTTTTCGCCATCGGCAACTGTCTCTACAAAATATAAACCTTTAGGCATTGTGCTTAAATCTATACTGGTAGAAAATTGCCTGTTCAGGCCCTGGTATGCATTCGAATATACCAATTGACCTGTTACCGACATTACATTTACCTGCAATTGAGATATCTGCTTATCGCTGTTCAGTTTCAGGTTGAATTTACCCGCGCCTGGGTTAGGCCATAATTGCACACTGCTCTGTGCGCCCTGCAGTTTGTTAACAGATAGATTGCTGCCATCCAAGAACATTACTACAAAATCTGTTGTTTCACCCGAAGTATAAGTACCACAGGCATCATCCGAAGCGCTGTTGGCAGTCGTATCATTATTTAATATTAAACGCATCATTACAGGTATGTTTGTTGCAGCAGTGCCGGGCACCGTAAAGCTTCCGTTTAAAATGTAATTGACATAGGGTGTTGATGTCGCAGTCCAAACTAATTCCTGGGGAACATCATAAGTTAGGCTGTTATCAAAGTCTATAAACAGGGTCACCTTAGCTGCAGCATCGTGTATGGTATACATAATACCGGCTTCCTGTAAATTGTAAGTGCTGTCAAGATAAAGCTTCAGGGTATCTGCAGAATAAAACATGTAGGAATCTATAGCCGCAGGATTTGCCAGGTGAGAATAAACCGTACCGAAAGTATCGTTGCCAATGACGAATCTTCCTATATCACTGCTATCCATTCCCGTACTGAACAGGCTATTGCTCTGGCAGCTAACCGGGTTGATCTGGGCATACGATTTCTGAACAGATACTTTTGTTACTAAAAGAATAAGCAATAACAAACTAATTCGTAGAAATGATTTCATACGGTACTATATTTTGATTTATTGTTCTAAAAATACGATTGCATTCTTTAAATACAAAGTTTGAGGCTAATATTGGACAATATTTTTCTCAGGCAATCATTCATTTGCTTTATTCAATATATAATAAATGCTTATTTTGGCTATATTTAACACGGAAAACGAAATACTAAGCTTCTCATAAAACATTATATGCAAATACCTTCTTCCTACATTCATATACAGAACCTTTTAAATCCCGGAGAATTAGCACAACTTGAGACCGCAATTGCCCAAATGCCATTTGTGGACGGCAAAACCACTGCTACAGGAGCTGCGAAGGAGGCGAAGAATAACCTGCAGGCTACTAAAGAAGATAATGAACACCGGCTTAAAGCGCAGCAAATAGTAATGAATGCTATTGCAACACACCCTCTTATACAGGCATTTGCAATGCCAAAACTTATATTACCTCCTATTATTAGCCAATATGAGCCGGGCATGAACTACGGTTGGCATACAGATAGCCCCATTATGGGCGATGCATATCCGGTAAGAATAGACATGAGCATGACCTTATTCCTTAGTGCGCCGGAAACATATACCGGCGGGGAATTGGTGATTCATACCCCCACGGGCTATGTCAATTTTAAATTAAACAAAGGAGACGCTATTATATATCCTACTACAAGGTTGCATTGTGTTAATCCTGTTACACAGGGCGTAAGGGTTGCGGCGGTGACATGGATGCAATCATTTATTAAGGACACTGAAAAAAGAGAACTTGTGATGCTTGTAAAGACTATACAAGAAATGATAGCATCAAACAATATAAACTCATCTGAAAACCTGATGCTTTTACAGGTATATAGCAACCTTGTAAGAATGTGGGCTGAAAATTAATGAAACTGCACAGACAAGTAATTAACAAAGGCAGCCAGTCGG
>CAIYVS010000007.1 GCA_903929655.1 uncultured Bacteroidota bacterium
CTCGGCAGTAAGATCGGGTTTCTTAAAAAATTGTCTTAATGTAAGCAGGTTGATGGGAAAGGGAAACAACTCTCCGTTTGTAGCACTTTTAACTATATAATTACCGGGTATCCATTTGGTGAATTGCGACAGGTAGGCCAGCAATTCATCATTATTGGTCCTGAAATAATGCGGCCCGTAACGATGTATCATAAGACCGGATTCGTGCGTGGTATCATAACAGTTGCCGGCAATATGCTCACGTTTGTCTATAATGAGTACTTTATAACCCATAACCGTACTTAAACGTTCGGCCATAAGACAACCAACAGGCCCTGCACCCACTATCAGCACTGAATAATTATTGCTCATTCGCCCTTGTCAGAATTAATATACATCGCAAATATTATATACCTTATTATAGTCTTAAATAAACATTAAGTATTATAACAAATAAACGGTGAAGATAAATAAAAACGGACTACTGTAGAACCCGCCCAAACGGAAATTTTATTTTTTATTGCATGGGCATTATAAACAAAAATAGCCATACAAGCTAAAATAAATAGTCCCCACTAAGGCGGGGACTATTTATATAAATACTCTTAATAAACTATGCTTCTTCCTGACCGCTGGTTTCAGCTTCTGCAGCAGCAGAAAGATCATCCTGGGCAGCATGTTTTTCCTGCACCCTGCGAACGGAATCATTGATAGTAGACTGGCGTTTTTCTGCTTTGTGAATGCGATGCGTTTCTTCGCGTTTCGCAACCAGCTCTTCATGTTCGCCATTCCATTTTTCAAATTTTTCCATTGCTGTCTTTTCATCAAAAAGACCCAGGGAGATGCCCCGCATCAGGTGTTTCAGATACAATACACCCTTGAAGGACATGATCCGGCGGCAGGTATTAGTAGGCTGTGCGCCTTTCTGTAACCAATGCAATGACCTTTCGCGGTTGATGCGAACAGTAGCCGGTACGCTCAATGGGTTGTAGGTACCTAATTTTTCAATGAATTTACCATCACGTGGTGCTGTAGTGTTTGCTACCACGATAAAGTAGAATGGGCGCTTCTTAGACCCATGCCTTTGGAGACGAATTTTTACCGCCATAATAGAAATTATTTGCGTTTAACAATAAAATTTGGACTGCAAATGTAATAGAAAAAATCCAAAGTCCAAAATACAAAAACAAAAACCCGTAAGATGGATTTTTCACAAATGCTTAGCATATATAATATGCTGCGGATGACGGATATTTATAGTTTTGACAAAAATAAAACTGAGGTATAATGATACAAAATCATGAAATAGACTACCAGATCATTGGAGAAGAAATGCAATATGTGGAAATAGAACTGGACCCGCAGGAAACCGCCATGGCAGAGGCCGGTAGTTTTATGATGATGGAAGACGGCATACAAATGGAAACCATTTTTGGTGATGGCAGCCAACAATCTAATACTTCAGGTATTTTAGGAAAGTTGGTGAACGCAGGCAAACGAATACTGGTGGGCCAGAGCCTTTTTATGACTGCTTTTACTAATGTGGGATATGGCAAAAAGAAAGTTTCTTTTGCCGCACCCTACCCCGGCAAGATCATTCCGCTAAACTTAGCCCAGCTGGGCGGCAGGGCCATTTGCCAGAAAGATGCTTTCTTATGCGCCGCCAAAGGCGTGTCTATAGGCATAGAATTTCAGAAAAAACTGGGTACAGGCATTTTCGGTGGCGAAGGCTTTATAATGGAGAAACTGGAAGGTGATGGTATGTGCTTTGTGCACGCAGGCGGCCATGTTACCGAAAAAGTACTGCAGCCGGGAGAACTGATAAAGATTGATACAGGCTGCATAGTGGGCTTTACAGGCGCTGTGCAGTATGATATTGAATATGTAGGCGGCATCAAAAATGCCATCTTTGGCGGTGATGGTATGTTCTTTGCCACCCTGCGCGGCCCCGGCACTGTATGGATACAAACATTACCCATCAGCAGGCTGGCGCATCGCATTCTTCTATACGGCACCATCAAGCAAAAAGATGAAGGCAGCATACTGGGTGGCTTAGGCAACCTGGTGAATGGAGATACGTGGTAGGTTTCTTGGGAATTAGGAATTTGTAATTGGGGATTTGGCGCGCAAAATTGAAAAAGTTATTGCAATCCTAATTCCAAATCCCTAATTCCCAATTCCTATTTAGTATATACCACAACATAAGTCTCCCTGCAGGTAGTTGGACTTTCTAACTTATGCGAGCTGAGATGCAATACTTCCTTATGCTTGGACTGGAAAGCAGCTTCGCGAAATAGCTGGTTGATCTCAAAGCCCGATACCTTTATTGGTTCTACTTTTAAGAGTTCTGCATTATTTTGATTCTTATCGTCCCTTAATGCCGCAGAGATCTGGCAGGCTTCTGTGCCTGCAAAATTGAACATGTCTAATACAAAGACCTTGGTATAATAACTCTTACCAGCTTCCGCTTCGAATGTAATATCCTTGTCCTCGCAGCCTCCTTTAAATGTAGCTATGATGGTATTGCCATCTTTCCTCAATGCTTCCACAGCCATTTCGGAAACTTTATAAAAATCGCCCAATACATTTCCACTTTCTTTAGTTATCAGGCCCCTTGTTATCTTGTACTCTTTAGGCCTGTCATACTTTTCTTTAGCGGCAAAAATACTTACCACAGTTCCCTCATCGCCTTTTATTAAATATAGTATCTCTTCATTCCTCCTGTTCTCTGTGCTCTGGCCGTTCACACCTTTTATGAACATCCCCTTTTCCAGCCCCGATCTTTCGGCAGGCGAATTAGGTATCAGGCTCTCTACCTTAGGGTATAATATACCGCCGGTTGTATCAACAGAAAAAGTCATCCCTATGCCGCAGAAGACCTGGGCCTGTAGGCAGTGAGCATTGGCAAATAACACAACAAGCGCCGTAAATATTATTTTAATAATTTTTATCATATTTATTTAGAAAACAATTATGTCAATATTACGCTTATTTAGAATAAGTTGATCCCCATTAAATTTATAAACAAAAAATTTATAAATAGGTTTTCCATTAGTAGCTGTCGCATGTTTAAAAACGAAAGGAACAAATAATTTCTTTTTATCCGGGCTAAATATAAAATCCGGGAAATGCCTTTTTATACCAAAATGCCCATTTCCAATGACAGTATCGGTTGGGACATCAGAGAAACGGTATAACACTTGCAAATGAGTAAGCAATTTTTCTTTTTTATTAAAAAAAGGAATTTCCTTCGTCAAAGTATCACCTTCAATACTAAACGTACTGAGCATGCTTTCTATCATTGGTGGCTGCCGGCTTGACTCGCCGGAAGCTAAATAGATCACCGCCCCATTTTTTAATGAATAGTCATGGATATGGGTGTAGTGCCATACCGAAGCACTATCATGTTTGTTAGTGTCTACAGGCCCATCATTTAGCACTTCAATCTTCACTCCAGAATTGGTCTTATACTGAACAAGCGAAAAGTCATTCATCAATGAATAAATGCGAAATTTTTTATCGCTGGATACCGGGTAGCTAAAACCATTTTCCGTGCTTATGCCTTTAAAATCATACGTAAGTAATTCGGGATATTGAATACACACTTCTTTCAGATATTCCAGCAATTGATTGCTAAGATAACGCGAAGAATCTTCTATAGTCTTTGCATTTTCAGGTATCAAATTCAACTTTAAAGAGTGGATGCGTTTACAATAGGTAAGTATGCTCTTTTCTATTTCCGGCAAACTTTGCTGAGCACTTGCACCATTAGTAATGGAAAACAAAATGACAATAAATAACACAGCCCTATTTAGCAAATTATGAATATGGGCGGTATTTCTTCTCATAGTTAATTCATCTTGTCGTGAGACCGCTTCCTTCTGATTGAGCCATTACACAATTGAGAAATTGCTCCATAATGAAATTGGGAAGTTCTACCTCTCAACCATTTTTGAATTTTGCCTTTTTTACTTTTGCATTATCTGCGTCCCATTGGCATGCCCGGCATACCCATGCCCATACCTTTCATTTTGTTCATCTGCCCCATCATCTGGCGCATCTGGTCAAACTGTTTCATAAAGGCATTCACATCGTTTATATTTTTGCCGCTGCCGGCAGCTATGCGCTTGCGGCGGCTACCATCTATTACATCGGGGTTATTACGCTCATATGGCGTCATAGAATTGATGATGGCCTCAATACCTTTAAAAGCATCATCGCTGATGTCAATATCCTTCATAGCCTTGCCCACACCGGGTATCATGGCCAAAAGGTCTTTGATATTACCCATCTTCTTTATCTGGCCTAATTGCTCCTTAAAATCTTCAAAATCAAATTTATTGGCGCGTATCTTTTTCTCCAGCTTCTTGGCCTGCACCTCGTCAAACTGTGCCTGTGCACGCTCCACAAGGGTAGTGATATCGCCCATGCCCAATATACGCTGGGCCATACGCTCGGGGTAGAACACATCCAGCGTATCCAGCTTCTCACCCATGCTCACAAACTTGATGGGCTTATCAACCGTATACTTAATAGATAAAGCCGCACCACCACGCGTATCACCATCCATTTTGGTAAGCACCACACCGGTAAAATTCAGCCTGTCATTAAAAGCTTTGGCAGTATTCACTGCATCCTGCCCTGTCATGGAGTCCACCACAAAAAGTATTTCCTGCGGGTTCACAGCAGCCTTCACATCAGCCACCTCCTGCATCATCACCTCATCTATAGCAAGGCGGCCTGCAGTATCTATGATCACCACCCTGTTGCCATTCTGTTTGGCCTGGGCTATGGCATTCTGTGCTATGCTTACAGCGCTTTTATTTTCACGCTCTATAAAAACCGGCACATTTATCTGCTCTGCCAGCACCTGCAATTGGTCCATGGCTGCCGGGCGGTAAATGTCTGCAGCCACCAGCAATGGGTTCAATCCTTTCTTGCTCTTTAAAAAATTAGCCAGTTTGCCGGAAAAAGTGGTTTTACCCGAACCCTGCAGACCCGCTATAAGTATAATAGTAGGCTTGGCGCTCAGGTTCAGTTCTTCTTCCTTTCCACCCATCAGCTCCGCCAGTTCATCCTTCACGATCTTCACCATCAGCTGGCCGGGACTTACCGAAGTAAGCACCTTCTCACCCATAGCCTTGTCTTTTACCCTGTCAGTAAATTCCTTGGCTATTTTATAGTTCACATCCGCATCCACCAGGGCGCGGCGTATTTCCTTCACCGTAGTGGCAACATTGATCTCATTAATGCGGCCTTCGCCCTTTAACTGCTTAAACGCGGATTCCAGCCGCTCACTCAGATTTTCAAACATGGTTTACCTAAAAATTGGATTGCGAAGTTAAGTAAAAAGCCCCAATTCCGCCTCTCGAAACTCTTCCTGTTTTTAGCTGCGAAATATTTACCTGC
>CAIYVS010000008.1 GCA_903929655.1 uncultured Bacteroidota bacterium
TGACATAATTTTAAATTGTTATCCTTTTTACCTCTGGATATTTCGGTAAGTGTAACTCCTCGCTTTGAAATCGGAACCTTGAGTATTAATGTTGATTAGTATGTGAAATAAATTTAATAACTTTGATAAAACTAAAACAATGGATAACGAAAGTAAAATAATCGGAGGAAACCCGCAAATAGTTGTAGGACATGCGGCAACTCCTGTAAAGACAGGTTATCAGGCTTATGCCTGCAAAGTTAGAGTAAATGACACTCAGATAAAAAGTGTCACTCAGTTAAGTGCTGGCGTAAGTTCTGCTGTGACAAATGAATCATGGGAAAATGTGGCATTAATAGCAGGTATTGACTACGTTCCATTTAGTCCGCCGATAGTGTCAATTACACTCAATGCTGATACTGATAGCGTTATGTTATTTCTCGAACCGATTGGAGGTTATCAGTCATGAGTCCGAGAATCGGGATAGGCATTTTTATTGAGGGAAATTATGTTCCTTCTTCCGCTACTTTCTGGGATTCCATTATTTCTATTGTGGTCGAGGACGCACAACCGACTCATGTGGTTATGACTTCTTCAGTTGCTGATACAACATCAATAGCTGCCAATTTTACCATTACCGGAATTTCCGCAACTGTGATTTCACTTTCAAGAGACGGGACAAATAAGATCCTCACTCTGACTTTATCAGGTCCGGTTGTTTATGGAAATACTCTGAATGTAGTGAAAGGTGGAGTTTCAAAAGTAGTAACAAATAATATCGTTCAAATACTCCCTGTTTATGTCAGTTCTGCCATTGCAGATGCAACTCCGACAGTTCTGTCAATGACATATAATTTAACTCTGGCAAATGTAGTCCCTGCTACATCAGCATTCACAGTGCTGGTTAATGGAGTTGCAAGGACGGTTAATTCAGTTGCAATATCAACTACAAATGTTAATTTAACTCTTGCCAGTGCTGTTGTTTACGGTGATGTCGTGACAGTGGCTTATACAAAACCGGGGAGTAATCCTTTGCAGGTAGCGACAGGAGGGCAGGCTGTTAGTTTATCGGCACAGACAGTTGTAAATAATGCTAACATCCCCGGAACATTAAAATTGTATTCTTATAATGCAGGCAGCCAGGTAGATGCTTTCTTGGATGATGTTTTAATAGGGTCTTCGTCCGGTGTAACAAAATCAGTTAATAAACCTGTAAAATCTGCAAGTAACCCACTTTTTGAACCAGCAGGGGCGAATCTTGCAACGTGGGATTATGATAAATTATATTTATCGGTTTATAAAGAGGGTGGTACGTATTATATGTGGTATACTGCATTATCAAATACTGGCACACAGCTTTTTATTTGTTTAGCAGAATCATCCGATGGCATAACATGGACAAAGCCAAATACAAATTTTGGTATAGATTCTTATGATTCAGCAAATAGTAATTTTGACGGTACGAATAATGCTACCGCTTTCACTGATCCTATTTTTGGTGCGTGGGGATTTGTCGGAGATGCAGTTTTAAGTACTACTCAAAAAGCATTTGGAAGTACATCAGTAAAACTAACAGACGGTACAGGATATATCTCAATGCCAGCAGGTGCAGGATTAAATTTTGGTTCGGGTAATTTTACTATTGAATGTAGAGTTTATTTTACAAATCTTGATGGGACAAATGCGAAATCTGTATTTGCGCAATGCAACGCTACTGCTACGGCATCAACAAGACAATCTCAAATTGGGACGTTTGTTGATAATAAAATAGGTTTCTATTTGTGGGATGACTCTGCTAATCTATTAACGAGTACTTTATCTGCTATTAATACGGTAGCTAATACAACATGGTATCATCTTGCTCTAATAAGAAACGGAAATACTGTTACATTATATGTTAATGGTGTTGGAAAATGTACTCTTGATGTTACTGGAATAACATTACAAAGTTCTACGTCAGTAATGTCTTTTGGTCACTTGGGAGTCTATTCTAATCAGGCATTTAACATGAAGGGTTATATTGATGAGATTCGTATCTCTAAAGGAATAGCGAGATGGACTGCTAATTTTACCCCTCCAGCTATTTCTTATATTCCGGTTTCAAATTCAAATCTTGTTTTAGGGGACGGCAGTCTTGGGTCATTTATTTATTATGATGCCGATGGTGCTGCCGATAGAAAATATGTAATGGTATTATCTGCAAAACCCGGATCAGGAGGTGCCGGAGGAACTGTTAATATATACAAGTCATCTGATAAAATTACATGGACATTAATTAAAACACTAACAAGGGCAGGGGCATTATATGTAGAGGGTAATGAAATTATACAAAGACCTGACGGTAAATGGATTGCTTATTATAGAGGAAATGAACATACCACAACCGACAGAGAAATAGGTGCATGGCTTAGTGATAGTAGTGATCTGGAAGGTACATGGACAGATCAGGGCATTATAATAACAACATCATCACAGGAAGATCAGAAATATTCGTTAAGAGTAATGTATCTTGATGGTTATTATTATGGCATTATGTGTAATTATGGATTAACATCTAATCAGATAATTACAGACTTATATATTTCAAGAGACGGACTGACCGGATGGGTAAGGATAGATACAGGATGGATACCGCTAGGCGCAGGAGGATCATTCGATGATGAAATGATTTTAAGTTCTAACTTATTAAAGGATGGGGATGTATTTTATGTATTTTATTCTGGCAGTGCAGAAAATCATGCACATACTCCTACCAGAGATTCAAGAATAGGACTTGCAACAATACCATATAATAGAATTGGTCAAATAACGGGTTCTGGAACCTTAATATCAACTGCTTTTACACCAACGACAGGATTGTTTCTAAATGGTTATATCCCGATAGGTACAATAAAAGTAGAACTGCTTAATGCTGCCGATAATACGGTTATTGCCGGATATTCTAAAGATGATATGACTGCTTTGAGTGGAGATACTTATTCAACTGAGGTCAAATGGGGTGCAAATTCAATTCTTACTGACAGGAGTTTGAAAATTAAATTTTATCTGACTTGAAATACTCTCTAATCATATTGTTTCTGCTTTTTGCCTGCAATGAGCCTTTCTATCCGGGGAATTATAACTGTATAGAAAAAACAAAAGAAAGTGGTGCTGACACTGCTTATCGCTCATTTCAGAGGCTCCATGTCACAGAGGAGTTTATTACAAGATTGGAAGCAATGAAAACAGGCACGGCATATCGCTGGGATGGAGTGTCAGTAACAAGAATTGACAGTATTTGTCATTGCACCAAGTTTAGCGATGATATATCAAAATTAACAAAATGAAATATCTCATAATCATATTTCTGTTTTTCTCTTTGCAATTACCGGCACAAAATGTATCATGGGATGTTGGAGATCTCCGTTTGCTTGCTGAATCTCAGAGATACCGCGAATGGTTACCTACTGGAGTATGGACGCAATGGGATACAACTAAATGTTACGTACTAGTTGACTTTAGTGCAAAGTTAAAAATTCTGCAAGCTCATAATGTACAGGACATGGTTTTTAAAATTGAACGCTCAGACAATGGGAGGTTTTTTGTCTCTCAGGACTATGAAGATACACCCTTATCAATTGTACTTTATAGATGTCCGCAAGGTGTTTATAATGTGTTATTTCACTACGATTACTTGGGAGTTTCATACGAATACCAATATTTGCACGCGCGAATTATAAATAAATGAAAAAATATTGTATCATATTACTGTCATTTTTAACTCTTCCGGGGTTTTCCACTGAATACTTTGTATCAAATTCGGGTGTTAATTCCAATTCGGGAACTATAAACAGTCCTTTTAAGACTATTACTTACGCAGTCTCAAAGATTAAAGGCGGTGATATTGTCTATGTAAGATCGGGAATATATAACGAACAGGTTATTTTATATAAACTCCCAAACACTACCATTTCTGCTTATAATAAAGAAACAGTTATAATTGACGGTACTGGCATTGACCCCGGTGATGGAAGTGGCTTGGTAAGGTCGTTTAGTCAGTACACTCAATTCATTGGATTAACGGTCAGAAACAGCGTTCAATATGGCATTACACTAGACCAAAATAATGCAGCTCATAGCGTTATTAGTGGTTGCACAGTATATAATTGCACAAAATCAGGAATAGGGGAATGGGCAGATTACTGCACAGTTAAAGATTGTGTTGTTTACAATGTAACTTTAGATAATACCGGTGGAGTGATGTCTGTTGGCTGGGGTTGTGGAATCTCATGTCATGGTTCGTCGTCAATACATTTAACCGGGAATCTTATTAAACATAATATCGTTCATGATATCTGGGGTGAAGGGATTATTGTAGCCTGGGCAATTAATTGCATCGTTGAAGATAATACGGTATATGATAATTTTTCAGTAGGAATATATAATAGAAATTCTCACAATACTTTAAATCAAAGGAATTTTGTTTATACCACGAAAGTCATGAACAAAGGTTCTCAGGTTGGTCTGGGACATTGGAATGAAGATCCTGCTTTTGTTAATCAGGGTAATATATTTCAGAATAACATTGTTTCCGGTTGTAAACGAAACATTCGTTGTTCCTGGGACACGGACGGGTTAAGAGTTATCAACAACACTTTTGTAAATAGTACTTATTCAGCTGGTGTGGAAATTGAAGATAAACTAACTAATTCTCTATTTGCAAATAATATAGTAGTTCAGGAAGGAAATTTGCCATGTATTTCTAACGCTGCTGGTTCTGGTATGGTGTTTTTGAATAATCTTTATAATAAAGCACATTCAAACTCTACCGGCGCCGGAGATATAACTGGGGATCCTGGATTTGCAGGAGGAAACATAACAACTCCTGATTATTTTAAGTTATCAAGCAATTCTCCTGCTATCAACAAAGGGACCTCAGGAGTAACAGACGATTATTTCGGTAATTTGCGTGACATACCTGATATCGGAGCTGTTGAATATATGTTTGCAACCGGAACACCTCCTGTTGTTATTTCATCTTTTAAGGCCGTTATATTACATGGACAACTTCAGATGACCTTCACTGAGCCAAAGGGAAGGGTAACTATTTACACCTCGTCTGGGTGGCCTATAATGACAAAAAACATAAATTCAACAACTTTGAATATTGACGTTTCAAGATATAGGAAAGGGATTTATTTAGTATCTTACACAAATCTGAAAACAGAAACGGTAAAAATTGTTGTATGAAAAATGTAAATAAAAAATATGTGTGGGATTGGAAATATGAAGTAAAGGCAGTTATGTGGATTTGTATTTTTCTGTTTTCCTTATTATTCATATTCGGATTATTAGATAAATTATTTGGAATAAAATGAAAACTACCTTTATAATATTTTTACTATTGATCAGTTTGCGAGCCGCGGCTCCGAATATAATAGAACTGTGCATACTACAAAACGGACCTATAAATCCTTTCGACAAAATTATACGTGCTGTCGGGATGGTTGAGAGCAAGTGTAATCCGCAGGCGATTAACGAAACCGAAGGAGCTTTTGGTTATTTTCAGATCAGGGGAATCCGGTTACTGGACTATAATCAACGGACAAAAAGTCACTATAAGTTAGCGGACATGCTGGATTTTAATATCGCGAAAAGAGTGTTTTTATATTATGCCAGCAAGATAGGAATTGAGAACAGTGATAAAATAATAAGAAGGTGGAACGGCAGTGGCAGTTTAACCTATCAGTATCTTAAAAAGGTTTCTGTATATCTGAATAATCCGCAATTCAATGGAAGTACTTAAAGCATTAGCATTAGTCAAATGGGTGATTGTGATAATAGTTGTAATCATCGCACTTTTAATTTATCCTGATAAAAAAGAGGTATGAAAATATTCACTGATATATCGAAGAGGGTAAAAGCCAATAAAAAAGAAGCTGAAGAGAAATTAAGAGCTCAGAATCTTAAAGCTCAAGAGTTATTGCAAGCCCAGGAACTATTGGCAGACCAAAAAGTAACTGCTAAAGAATCTACTAATCAGAAACAGATAGGGGAAATCACTCACGTTCATGTTGTTCAACCCAATATGATAAGATCAATTATCTTTGGAGTTTTCGTGGTGGTGGTTATATTTATTCTCGTTTTGTATATGATAGATAAAAACCGCGTGGATAAAAACACGCTTATAATCCAAAGTATAGACAAAAATACAACTCAAATTTTCAATACTTTAAAATTGCTTGCAAAGAACGACAGTCTTTTGTATAGGAATGATAGTCTAATGGCAGTCAATTGGAGGCACTTTCCAGCATACCCGCCGATGGATTTGAATGAAATGTCGCGGGTTTCTTCATTATTTCAAAACAGGATAAATCCTATCACAAAAGAAAAAGAATTTCATTGGGGGATAGATTATAGAGCGCAGAAGGGTGTAAAAGTCTATGCAAGCGCGGAAGGAATAATTGAAGAAGCTGGCAGGAATGATGGTTATGGTAATTCTGTTAAGATAAAACATGGAAACGGATACTTTACGTTTTATGCTCATTTGGATTCTATAAAGGTATTTATAGGTCAGGTAGTATTAAAAGGTGATTTGATCGGGACGGTCGGAAGTTCAGGCAGTTCAACGGGATCTCATCTGCATTATGAAATTAGCTATATGAATAAGAAACTTGACCCCAGTATATTTAGATCAACATTTTAAATGAAACAACTCTATTATAATAAAAAACCTTCCGTGCAGGGGCTTACGAAAGCAAAAATATATATCGGCATTGCAATTGCTGCCGTGCCAGCCGCCTATGGAGTGTATTCTTTTGTTCATGACCTGGGAGCGAAAGATGCGATAAAAGAAAATGACAATACAGAGCTTGTTAAAACAGTAGCGGAATTAAATACGACTGTAAAAGAACAGGGAGTGTTATTTCTTCGTTTTGACAGTGTTTTAAAAACACAACTAACATCATCACAGACACAGGAAGCGGAATATAAAAAACTGATCAGGAATTATTCAAATTTTGTGCAAGCGAATACCAAGTCGGTCCAGGAATGGAAAGAATATATGCAAGGACTTACTTTTGAGGTTGTACAGGAACCTACGAAAAGTAACGATGATTTAAAAATAATTATAACTCCTGTAAAATGAAAACAACTCAGCAATTCCTCAAAGGGCTTATTATGACATTAGTAGCTTTAACAGTTACTATTATTAACAACCATAATTTTAATTGGCTTGTACTTTTAATAATATTGGCCGGAACTCCCGCGGTTTATTTTCTGAAAAACTTAATTCCGGATCTACGTTCAAATTCTCAGCAGTGCGAAATAAGCGGGATCAATATTATTTCAACTATATTAATTGCTGCGGGGATCATCTTGGTTGCCATGATCGCCTCGGTTGTAGAGTACAAAGTGATTAACTGGAGTATGATAACTGCGGTTACTATAACGGTTACACTAACCTACCTCTGTATTACACTATTTGCAGGGCCGCACTCTTCAGGTAGGCATAAAATATTTACGTTATGATACGGCCAGACATACCATATAGGACCTGTTGCATCTGCACCCACATTGAAGATTGTCCGCATCCGACTGTTGATGATTTTGGCAAGCCTGTACCTCCGAATGAATGTTATAGACGGAATGAAATAAAACTTACACGTAGAGTTGATGATATGATACCAACGGAACAAGATCAAAACTGATGTACCAGCCGAGGCATTTTAATATATATGAATTAACCTGCAAACATGTTTACGACAAGTTTGGAGATACTGCATTTCAGATATTTGATGAGAAACTGCTCCGTACATTAGATCTTTTGCGGGATCATCTGGGCTCAATAACTGTTAATACATGGCACGAGGGAGGACAGTATTCACAGCGAGGCTTCCGATGCCTGAAATGTAGCATTGTACAAGATAATATAATGTCAAGTACTGATTATGTTTCTGCCCACATGACCGGTCAGGCGGCTGATTTTGATGTAAGGGGATTGAAATCGGAAATAGTCAGGCAATGGATAATTGATAATCAAATCTTATTGCCATATCCGGTGCGACTGGAGAGGGACGTGGATTGGGTTCATTGTGATACCAGAGATACAGGACAAAAAGTTTATTTATTCAATAGTTGAATTATGAATAAAACAATGTTCCGGGGCCGGGATGGAGGGCTATCAAATAGCCGAATAATTGCAGATGTTTTGATCCTTTACGCACTTTTGATGTCAACAATGTTTATTGTTATCGGCTTTTACCGTCCTGATGTTGACCTGATGAAGATAGCCACTGCAGTAGGTGTATTATTTGCATCAATAGCCGGGACTGCAATGACATTTCTATTTTTTCAGAAGAAAAACGAAGTTAAAGAACAGGAAATTAAAAGCGATTGCAATGATAGCAAACCTTAAAAAATACCTTCCTTTCATTGGCCTTGTCTTAGGCCTTATTTTGATTGCATTTATCGCTGGTAAGTGCAGCACAAGAAAGAACAATCAAACCAGCCTGAATAACCTTATCGCTGCCAGGGACAGTGTAAAAGAATCTTTTATAACTATTGACGGATTAAAACAGTCGGTATATTCAAAAGATGCCATTATCTTAAGCAAAGAGGACGCGTTAAAAGTTCAGATACTGGAAAATGAAAGGTTAAAAGCATTGCATATAAAAGAGATTGTCACCAATGCTGATTTAACGGGGCAAATCAATATCCTTAGAGATTCGCTAAAATTGCCAGCTAATACGGTTTATTTAACAATTAAGGATACTTCAGGAGTTGCGCGTGACTACGTTCGTATTCCGTTTACCTTGCTTAAAATGCAGGAAAAATACATTTCATTGAGTGCTGGTATGAATGAGAATAAAACAGCATGGTATAATTTATCCGTTCCTGTTTCTGGTGAGATGTCAATCGGTTATATTAAGTCGGGATTCTTAAAGACTAAACCCGTTGGGATCTTTACAACAGATAATCCATATCTGACAGTCAACTCAATGGATATATTGATCGTGAAAGAAGACAAACATTTTTATCAAAAGACCTGGTTTCATATGGTTCTGGGAGCCGCAATACTGGAAACTGGTCATCAGTTATTAAAATAGGGGTTTTTTCATAAGTTTGGGTAAAGCGGCGGTTTTGGGTAATCCGCCGCTTTTTTTATTGTTGTTTCATACAGAAAAACAGGGTATTCATACAGAAATATGGTGCTTTGGTAAAATAATTTGAAAATAATGCCAAATAATATAATTATAA
>CAIYVS010000009.1 GCA_903929655.1 uncultured Bacteroidota bacterium
AAGAATAGGCGTATTCACAGACCTAGTGACCGTGTGCGAAAATCTGGCAGCACATTTTAAAGAATGCCATGCAGCATTTCTTGAAGCCAATTATGACGAACAAATGCTGGAACAAGGCCGCTACCCGCTTTATTTAAAAAACCGCATACGTGGTGGCAAAGGACATCTATCCAACCGCCAGGCACTGGAATTGTTTATGACGCATAGGTCTGCATCCATGAGTCATTTATTTTTGTCCCATCTTTCAAAAGAAAATAATGATCCCGAACTGGTGTATGAACTGTTCACAAAAAACGCAGACACCACGAATATTGTTATTGCATCACGATACAAGGAAACTGAAGTTTATGATATAGAGATAAAGCCGCCTGCCTCTTCTTTCAGCAAGAAAAAACCCATCGCAAAACCTACGCAAATTTCTTTATTTTAATCCCATGAATTCTATAACCTGAATTCCGCTACTATCTTATATTTACCCTCCTGCTCAGCATCTCTTCTCAGCAAAGTAAGAGAATCGGCAATAAATTTATTCTCATACTTTTTATCTTTAAACAGGTCCCATACCTTATCAGTATTGGTCTTGCTCATGCCCCTTGCAATCGTTATATGCGGCTCATATGAAAACTGCAATTTTCGTTTTTTATCTATAGCGCTGCATAACTTCAGCGCCGGGTAAATAGCTTTGATGATGGCTGTAAAATAACTATGTGGTTTTGGCTGGATATAAACAGTACCCGACGAATGCATACAACCATAATCTTCCAGCCATATAAAAGAGGCCCTTATCTTTCCTTTCAGCGCAGCACCCAGGGATGCAACAATGGATGTTTCATTTTGTGAATTACCGGAAAAATTCACGATCGATATGTGAGGCAATGAATACCTCCCTGGGTAGTTACCAATAATTTCTGCTACTTTTTTCTTTGAGAACGTAACATCGTTCGATACCTTTTCATCAGGATTCATTACCAAAAGATACTCCTCAAGCAGAGCTGGTGTTGGTAAAGAAAATAAGGATGATTGCACGGCCTCGGAATAATTCATTAAGACATTAAAGATACCGATTTACTTTTTTTATCCCAATATTCTAAAAACTCATCTATAATTAACCTATAGTACTTTTATAATGGTATTTTTGCAGCCGGATCAAACAATTTTGGAATACATGCAAACAGGAAAAATAATCAAACGTATCTTTTTGACCATTGGCATAATATTGGGTCTTTTTATTATAACTGCTATATTAGTTCCTATCCTCTTCAAGGATAAAATAATGGCTCTGGTGAAAAAGGAGCTGAACGAACAGCTGAACGCCACTGCCGATTTCAAAGATGTGGACCTTTCCCTGTTTCGCAGTTTCCCCAGCCTGTCTGTAAGTATTGAGGGCCTGAGCATCGCAAACAAAGCCCCCTTTCAGGGCGATACTCTCATTTCAGCCAAAAGCATAGATGTGTCACTCGACCTCATGAAAGCCATAAAAGGAACATACGACATCACCAATATCGGACTTATTGATCCACGCATACACGCACTCGTAAACAAAAAAGGAGAAGCCAACTGGAATATCACCAAGCCGACACCTCCTACTACCCCCGCGGCTCCATCCAAACCATTTGCAATAAAACTGCGACATTATGCCATTGAGAACGCATTTATCGAATACCGCGATGAACAAGCCACAATGTCCTGCATCATCGAAAACCTCACGCACAAAGGCTCCGGCGACTTCAGCTCCGATGCTTTCACGCTCAAAACCACAACAGTCGCAGATGCTATTAGCTTTGCTTACGGCAACATCCCCTATCTCTATAAAGTAAAAACTTCCATTGACCTTGATATTGATATAGACAACAAAACCAACAAATACAGCTTCAATACCGAAAAAATACAACTCAACGGCCTCCGTCTCAGCACAAAAGGATTTGTACAATTACCCGATTCATTAAATACCTTAATGGATGTGCAATTCAGCACACCGTCGAACGATTTCAAAGACATCCTATCACTAGTGCCTGGCATTTATCAAAACAATTTTAAAGACATCAAGACAAGCGGTAAAGCAAGCCTCTCGGGCTATGTAAAAGGCACCTACAACGCAAAGAAAATGCCTGCATACTCTTTAAACCTTTCAGTAACCGACGGCTCATTTCAATACCCCGATTTGCCCCAGAAAGTTTCAGATATCCAGGTCAAACTCCTTGCCAGCAACCCCGATGGCATTACAGACCATACAGAAGTTGACATTGAAAAAGCACACCTTGTTTTTGGCAGTGCACCATTCGATCTCCGCATGTTGTTGAAGAACCCAATTTCAAACCCATGGACCGATGCCACAGCCAAAGGCATTATCGATCTCTCTCAAATGGGCAAATTCATGAAGTTGCCCGACGGCACAAAACTCACAGGTGTTATAAAAGCCGATGTATCATTTAAAGGCCCCATCATGGCCGCCACAAGGCAGCACTACGATAGCGTTTATGCAGCAGGCACCGTAGGTATCACCGACCTCAACTACGCCTCTAAAGACTACCCCGATGGCGTAAGCATCACAAACCTGCTCCTCACCTTCAATCCCAGGAACGTAACAGTAAGCGGTCTAAAAGGCCAATACATGAAAACCAATTTCACTGGCGATGGAAGCATCAACAACCTCCTCGGCTATTACCTCCACAATGAAGCACTCAATGGCTCACTCAACCTCACCATTGATAAAATGGACGTAAACAAATGGATGGGCACCCCATCCAGCACCGAAACCAAAACTGCACCATCTACCACCGCCTTCCTCGTACCCGCCAACCTCGACCTCAGCCTCCATGCACAGGCAGGAGAGATCAAATACGACAACCTGGTACTCACATCCGTTTCAGGTGGCCTTGCCATAAAAGACGAAACTGTATATCTGCAAAACCTGACAGGCAAAGGCCTCGACGGCACCCTCAAAATAGATGGCTACTACTCCACCAAGAACGACAAAAAGAACCCCGACATATCCCTCTCCTACGATGTCCAGAACCTGGACATCACCAAAACATTCACCACATTCAACACCGTTCAGAAAATGATGCCCGCCGCAAAATACATGTCAGGCAAAATGACCACCAAGCTCAACCTCAAAGGCAAAATAGGTCCCGACATGATGCCAGTTCTTAATTCACTAACAGGCGATGGCAACCTTCTTGTCCTCGAGGGCCTGCTCAGCAACTTTGCACCTACAAACATGTTGGCAGACAAACTCAATCTCTCCCAGTTCCGCAACATCAGCCTCAAAGACCTGAAAATATTCTTTAGCTTCGAGAACGGACGCGTTACAGTAAAACCATACAACTTTAAGATCGGCGATATAGCAGCCGAAATAGCAGGTAGCCACGGCTTCGACCAAAGCATAAACTACGGCGCCAACTTCACAGTGCCACGCAGCATGTTAGGCACCCAGGGCAATGCAATGCTTAATGACCTCGTAAACAAAGCCACAGCAAAAGGCATTCCTGTAAACCTGGGCGACAAAATAAACTTTGCAGCCACCATTGGCGGCACCCTTACCAGCCCCAAAATAGAAACCAACCTTAAAAACGTAGCGGGCGATGCAGTCAACAATGTAAAACAGCAGATCGTGCAGGAAGCACAGAAAAAAATAGACAGTGTCAAAAACATAGTGAAAGACACCGCAAAAGCCATCAAGACGCAGCTCGTAAACGATGCCAAACAGCAACTGCAAAACCAGATCCTTCAAAACAAAAAAGACTCCACACAAAAATCGCAGAACACACTCAACGACGCTAAGAAAAAAGCAGAAGAGAAAGCAAAAGGAGCTTTAAAGAACATTTTTAAATAGATAAAATAAAAAATATAACCGAAACTTAAAAACCAGCGCTATATTAATTAAGTGGTATTCAGGCAATTTGAAGCAATTTAATTTGGATAAGTCGCCTAGTTAATTAATTTTGCCCTGCTATTTAACACATAAAATCAAGATTTGTGGCGTACGAAAATAAAAACTTTAGCGGAGACCGTAATAACGACAACCGTAACAATGAGAGTCTGTTTAGCAAGCGCATAAAAGCCGGCAAGAGAAGAACTTACTTTTTTGATGTCCGCGCAACACGTGGAAACGATTACTTTATCACCATCACTGAAAGCAAAAAACGCTTTGACGACAATGGCTACGACAGGCATAAAATGTTTCTGTATAAAGAAGACTTCAACAAGTTTTTGACTGCACTTACTGAAACCATTGGCTATGTAAAAACAGACCTGATGCCCGATTTTGATTTTGATGCGTATAACCACGATCAGGAAGCAGAAGAAGCTACTGTTCCGTCGTCCGAAGGCAGCTCTGACATTATCAGCAGCAGCCACGAAGATGGCGCAGGTGTAGATGACTGGAAGATCTAAATATACCCCTCAATATATTTAAGTAGTCCCGTGCATGCGGGACTACTTTTTTTATTAAAAGGTTCCACTACACTAAACAAAAAAAAGGTCCCGGTATTAGCGGAACCTTTCTTATACGTATCTATCAATGATTTTTATGCCGTTGTCTCTTCCTGTGGTTTCTTCATGATCGCATATACCTCCAATGCAAAACCAAGCAGAATAACAATAGGTGCCAGTGTCACGCGGCGGAAACTATATATCTCATCATATAGAAACTTATGCGGATCAGGACTTTTACCTCCACTCATCAGCATAAAGCCTATCAGTATCAGTACCACACCACCTATCATCCATGTATAATTGCTCTTATCAAAGAGGAAAGTCTGGTTGCCCCTGGGCTCATTGCTCTTAGCACTCACCTTTGCACTGCTTGCCGCTGGTTTGGCTGCTGTTGCAGCTTTTGGTATAGGTGTTGATTGTGTTTTATTTGCTGTTGCCATATTTACAAATGTAGGAAAAAAGTCAAAAGGTTAGATTTAATTATTTCATTATAGATTTTTTCATTTGTCTCTTCAAAACATCTTCAAATGCTCAATTCTTAATTTATCAATATAGGTCATCTACATGCATTTTAAGATATTTTAATACAGACCTGTGCGTACTGAGCATAGATATCAGGATTCCCATCACCACCATACCAATCATCAACAATGCAAACATTGTAGTGCTTTCCAGCAACTTCAGTTCGGGCAATTGGTTCTGTGCAAAATAAATAACCATCCATAGGCCTGCCACCGATATAAGACCGCTCACCATCCCATTCACAAAAGCCCTCCGGTCAAAAGGCCTCGAGATAAACCAGCGCGTGGCACCCACCATCTGCATGGTCTTTATTAAAAAACGGTTGCTGAACATAGCAAGCCTCACCGTATTATCGATAAGGAAGATCACGACAATAAACAATACAATAGAAATACTCCCTAGTATAATGCCGATCTTACCAAAAGTATTATCCATCTGGTCCACCACCACCTTCGACCATGTTACATCCCGCACCACATTGCTCTGCATAATAAACTTCCTGATCTTCTGCAGGCTATCCTTATTTACATACTCCTCGTGCAGCTTCAAAGTTATAGAAGTGAACAAAGGATTATAACCCATAAAATCCAATATGTTTTCCCCTTCCACCTGGCTCTCCAACTTTATAGCCTCGTCCTTCGTTATCACCCTGCTATCCCTCACAAAAGGCTGTTTCTCCAGTATAGCCTTCATTTTCTGTACGTTCTCATCCTTCGTATTATCATGAAAATCTACCTGCACCTCCAGGTCCTCCTTAAAAGCGCGGCTCAAAGCCCTGCCATTTATCACCAGCCAGCCCAATATCCCCAGCAGGAACAACACCAGGGATACACCCATGATGGCGTAGAAATAAGATGGTTTTGCTTTTTTTCCGTTAGCCATTGATTATTACCTATACTTAGGCTTCAAATGTATGAAAAAAGTAGGGAAGGAACATTGAATTAATAAATTCAAAGCCCTGAACTTTAAATTCCATGCAAATGAGTATTTTTAATCACTTTTATAAACACACATGCAGGATTTAAGAGCTTTTTTTGAAGCAGAACATTTTATTGAAACCAAAACGCGAGGCACTTATCAGCCTTTGCAACTGGGTGCTAATATAAAATGTGCCACCACAGACAATTTTGATTGGGAAGATGCAGACATCGTAATAGTTGGCTGCGGCGAGCGCAGGGGCGAACAGGACGACGCATATTACTGCGGGGCGCCTGATGCAGTACGCGAACAATTATATAAACTATACAACTGGCACCCCGCAGTACGGATAGCAGATGCAGGGAATATCCGCTGCGGCGCGACACTGGGCGATACGAGGGCCGCATTGCTCGCCGTACTGGAAGAAATTCACCAGGCGGGCAAGATTGCCTTAGTTATAGGTGGAAGTCATGATCTTAGCTTGCAACAGTACGAAGTATTTAAACGATCAGAGCAACTCATAACAGTAGCCGTGGCAGATATGCTCATCGATCTCGACGAAACTGAGACCATCACGTCGCGCAGCTACCTCATGGATATGCTCACATCCCAACCCAATTTTGTGGGGCACTACAGTCATATTGGTTTCCAGAGCTACTATGCACACCCCAAGATGCTCGAGACACTCGACAAAATGCGCTTCGACTTCTTCAGACTGGGCAAAGCAAGAGAGCATATAGAAGATATGGAGCCCGTTCTCAGGTCCAGCAACATGTTCAGTTTCGACATCAACACCGTGCGCTACAGCGATTCCCCGGCAAATGTACACGGATCACCAAACGGGTTTACCGGCGAGGAAGCTTGTATGCTGACACGCTATGCAGGCATGAGCAATAATCTCACATCTTTTGGCATCTATGGCTATAATAACACGGATGATATGCACCATATGAGTGCCATACTCATAGCACAAATGATGTGGTATTTTGTGGATGGCTACCTGGTAAGGAAAACAGAAGCAAGACTGGTGGAAAGGGAAGAATTCTTATTATTTAATGTAGCATTTACAGACAATGACACCATCTTCCTGAAAAGCAAGCGAACCAACCGTTGGTGGATGAAGCTGCCTAACGGCGTGTACGTGCCCTGCTCCTATAATGATTACCTGCAGGCCAGCAAAGGAGATATACCGGAACGCTGGTTGAGGGAACAGGAGCGCTTATTGTAAAACCCCTTTCCTATAAAGAGAAGTATTCATTTAAATAACGTATTTTTGCATACAGAATGAATTGCTATGAGTAGTTTAAGTTTATACACCAAATTGGAAGGATTGCCGAAGAACCTGAAACAGGAGGTATCTGATTTTATTGATTTTTTAATGGAAAAATCTTCTCATGAGAAGAAAAAGATTGTTCCCAAATTTGGCAGCGCGAAAGGAAAAATCAGAATGTCAGCAGATTTTGATGCCCCGCTTGACGAATTTAAAGAGTATATGTAATGGAGTATTTATTAGATACCCATACATTTCTTTGGTTTATCAACGGAGATAAGGAATTATCTAAAAAAGCCAAAAATTCAATAGCTGATCCTGATGCATCTAAGTTTATCAGTATTGCATCCACTTGGGAAATTGCAATAAAAGTAAATCTTGGAAAACTTAAATTGGATATGCCATTTGAAGAATTGAAACAACAAATAATATTAAATGGCTTTGAAATTCTCCCAATAACATTTGAACATACTTTAAAATTATGTTCTCTTGAGCATATACATTCAGACCCTTTTGACAGGATCATTATTACCCAAGCCTATGCAGAAAACCTTACAGTAATTAGTAAGGATGGTAATTTTTCGAAGTATAAAAATTGAAAATAGTTGGTAGTTATTAGTGGGTTACCTGTAACTCTATAAAGAATAAATAGTGTGATAGAAGCAAAGAATAGTATTCAAAATGAAAAGGCCATATTGGTAGGCCTGGTACATAAAGACCAAAGCGAAGAACAAGTAAAAGAATATCTTACCGAATTGGCTTTCCTAGCCGATACTGCCGGTGCGCAAACCCAAAAAACCTTTACCCAGAAATTGCCGCACCCCGATAGTAAAACTTTTGTGGGCAAGGGTAAGCTGCAGGAAATAAAAGAATACGTAAAGGCCAAAGGCATCAACCTTGTAATATTTGACGATGAACTCACTGGCTCGCAAATAGGAAATATTACGGATGTACTGGAAACAAAAACCATCGACCGCAGCGACCTGATACTGGATATTTTTGCAAGCCGCGCCAAAACCGCGCAGGCAAAAGTACAGGTGGAATTGGCGCAATATCAATACATCCTGCCCCGCCTCAAGGGCATGTGGAAACACCTGGAAAGACAAGGAGGTGGTATAGGCAGCCGCGGACCGGGAGAAACGGAAATAGAAACGGACAGGCGTATAGTTAAGGACAAAATATCATTGCTGAGAAAGCGACTGGGCGAGATAGACAAACAGGCGATGACGCAGCGCCAGGAACGCGGCACATATATTCGTGTGGCACTGGTGGGTTATACAAATGTAGGCAAGAGCACACTCATGAGCCTGCTGAGCAAGGCCGATGTTTTTGCAGAGAATAAATTATTTGCCACGCTTGACACTACCACCCGCAAAGTAGTATACGAACAAACCCCGTTTCTCCTCAGTGATACAGTAGGATTCATTCGCAAATTGCCGCACCATTTGGTGGAAAGCTTTAAAAGCACATTGGACGAAGTACGTGAAGCTGATTGTTTACTGCATGTGGTAGATATATCGCACCCGGCATACGAAGACCAGATGGCCGTGGTAAACAAAACCCTCGTAGAGATCGGCGCATTTGAAAAACCCGTACTCACCATTTTTAACAAAATGGACCTTTATGAAGAAAAAGTTTTTGACGAATGGCTGGATGATGAGGTAAAACAAGACCTTTTGCAACAATTAAGGGACCGCTGGGAGCATATCACAGAGGGCATGTGCGTATTCATATCAGCCACCGAAAGAAGAAACATTAACGAATTACGTCAAACCATACTCGACAAAGTAAAAGCATTGTACCAGGAGCGATATCCCTATATGACGAAGTTTTATTAATCTCGCTTTTACACATCAATACTTACTGCCGGAGTACCCAGCAAAAATTCAATGGTCCGGGGAAAATAAAAATGCTCTAAATGATGGATGCGCTCAGCAAGACTTGTTACAGTATCATTCTGATACACCTTGCATCGTGCCTGTAAAATAATATCACCGCTGTCGTACACTTCATTCACATAATGAATAGTGATGCCCGACTCCTCTTGTTTGGCATTTAATACGGCATGATGCACATGGTGACCGTACATGCCTTTACCACCATGGTTTGGTAATAATGCCGGGTGTATATTAATGATCTTATTAGGGAATGCTTTTATAATATTATCAGGTATCTTCCATAAAAAACCCGCCAAAACGATCAGGGAAGCTTTGCAAGTCTCCATCTGGTCTATGATAAGCGTCTCATTGATGTTTTTCCGGTCCACTATCAGGAAAGGGATTTCTTCATTCAGGGCTATATCCAGCACGCCCGCATCCGGCTTATTACATACTATCATGGATACCCTGGCTATGGCATTCCTTTTAAAATAGTCTATAATAGCCTGCGTATTGGTCCCGGCGCCGGACGCAAAAATGATGAGTGAATGCATAATGGAGTAAAAATAATACCATTTTCACAGACATGCTCTAAAAAGCTTCGTCTGTGAAAATTCCATCCGACATCCCCATATTTTCCCGTTTGAGCCATATCTGGATGGAATCAGATTTTAGAAAACGCTAATGCTTTGATTCCGGGCATAGAATTTGCTCTTTTCATAATAGTTTCATAATAAACGGCTTATGTGACAAATATCACATTTCCTTTTTGACAATGAACCTAACTTAGAATAACAACAAAAAAATTATCGTATGAGAAGCTCTGTTTTTGTGGCCCTGGTGGCCTTGTTCGCGATTAGTTTTATTAGCTCATGCACACACCAGCCTTATGCCAAGCCCGCAAGCGGTGATGATGACAATAGCAGCACAGTAAACACCTCTCAAAACGGGAACACTACCACCACAACTACTCCAGTAGACACAGGTATATGTTTCGAGAGGGATGTATTACCCATATTCATATCAAATTGTGCTAAAAGTGGTTGCCATGATGCTATCACGCAAGCAGAAGAACTCGTATTGAACAACTATTCTAATATTATGAGTGGCGGCATAACAGCAGGCAATTCAGGGGCCAGCAGACTTTACCAGTCTCTTGCAGGCACCAACCCTTATATGCCACCCTACCCCAATAGCAAACTCACTGCAGCACAACAGACCATTATTCAAAAATGGATCGACCAGGGGGCAATTAATTCCAGTTGTGCTTCATCCTGCGATACCACTACCTATACTTATGCAGCCGTTATTAAACCCATTATGACAAGCAACTGTATTGGCTGTCATAACAGCACATCAGCCAGCGGAAGGGCGATATTGGATACTTATGCAGGTGTTCAGGCAGAAGCTCTGAATGGCCGGCTCGTAGGCGCTGTAAACGGCACTGCCCCCAATGTTCAGATGCCACTGGGTGGTAATAAGCTGATGTCCTGCCAGATAACACAGATCACCAAATGGGTGAATGCCGGGGCCCCGAATAATTAAAGAACTACCTTTGCGTTTCATAATCAATAAATGAAACAAAATTTTGCCATTGCCATACATGGCGGCGCCGGGACAATACTGAGAAGCAGTATGACGATTGCTTTGCAGCAACAATATGAAAAGGGCTTACGGGATGCTTTAGATGCAGGATACGCCATACTGGAGCAAGGCGGCAGCAGCCTGGACGCAGTGGAAACCGCAGTTACAATTTTGGAAGACTGCCCCTTATTCAATGCAGGTCGTGGTTCTGTTTTCAATCATATAGGCGGCCACGAAATGGATGCAGCCATAATGGATGGCAGAAACATGGCCGCAGGTGCAGTGGCAGGCGTAAGGAGTATTAAAAACCCCGTGAAACTTGCAAAGGCGGTGATGCAGCACAGCGGGCATGTCATGCTTTTCGGAAATGGGGCTGAGGATTTTGCAAAGACACAGCGCATTGAGTTTGCCGATGATGCTTATTTCTTCAATCAAAGCAGGTACCAGCAATTGCAGGAAGCCCTCATGGAGGGTATAGTACAAATGGACCATAGCGATAAAAAATTTGGCACCGTAGGCGCTGTGGCACTGGACGCCTCGGGTAACCTGGCAGCATCTACCAGCACCGGCGGCATGACCAATAAACAATTTGGCAGGGTTGGCGACAGCCCCATAATAGGCGCCGGCACCTATGCTAACAATGATACCTGCGCCATATCCTGCACAGGTCATGGGGAGTTATTTATACGCGCTGTTGTAGCACATGATATTTCATGCCTTATGGAGTATAAAGATCTTTCATTACAAGTCGCCTGCGATATATTGGTATATGACAAGCTCATCAAAATAGGCGGTGAGGGCGGCCTGATTGCCATTGATAAAGCTGGCAATATCTATATGCCTTTCAATTCTGATGGCATGTACAGGGCTTTTAAGAAAAGTGACGGAACTGGAGAAATAAAGATTTACAAAGATTAAAATCACATTTCATAAGAATTGACCAATTGCAGGCCTTTGATGTTTTTGTAATCTGCTATATCATGAGTAATAAGAGCAAGATCAAAAACAAGTGCTGTTGCGGCTATTATCGCGTCAGCCAGTTTGATTTTATGTTTTTTACGCAAGGCAATTGTTTGACTAACAATATCATCATCCAATGCGATAACAAAAGCTTTTTTTGTAAAAACCTCAATGATATCAGGCACTTCTGAGAATCCCAATAATTCAATTTTGTTGATAATAGAAATATAAGGCTGGGCATCTATTACCACTGCGATCTTTTTCTGAGATGAAGCAGGTAAGCGCCTGGATGAAAAATCAATTACAGTATTTGTATCTAATAAGTATCCCTTTCCCATCCTTCGCGCATTTGTTTTAGTTCAGTATGGAACTTATCAGCCTGTTTTTTTGTAATGCTTCCAGCTAATAATGCTGATAAATTTTTTTTAGGCTTTTTGGAAGCTGGTTTAATCACTTTTATCAGGTTAAGGGCTTCCATATCCTCAATAAGTTTTAAGGCCTTACTGTTGCTTATTTGTATTGTCAGCGTATCCATATTGTCCTGTTCATTTCTTCTAATACAAAAATACGTTATAAATATTAAACTCTTATAATAGCTGGCAATTCGGCAATTCTTTAATTCTGAAAACCCGGTTCTAATCCGCATCTGTATTCATCACCACATGCCCGCTGAATTTGCGGGTATGAATATTGTAATGGTCCCCTGATGAAAGTATATGCACTATAATATTCTCTACAGATATCGGTTGACCAAATTCTATATCCCCTATATTGTTATAATCAATCAGCCTGCCATCTACTATTACTACACTGCCGCTGCCAATGGCTTTTAGCTCTATGCCTTTGCTCACCACCACTCCGGTATCCTCGCCAAGACCAATGCCTATGGCGCCGGGATTGGCGGCCACGGCCTGCGCCAGCCTGTTGAACCTGCCCCGCTTATCAAAATGCGAATCTATAATAACGTTTTGTATCAGCCCCAGGCCGGTGGTTATCTTCACTTCTCCCTTCAGGCTGGCAAGGGCAGCATTACCTTCGTAGATCATGGTATTGCTCATAGCCATGGCCCCTGCACTGGTGCCCGCTATAACAAAATGCTCATTATAATAGCGCTCCTTCAGTATGTCCAGGAATTCTGTGCCGCCCAATATAGAAGAAAGCCTCAACTGGTTGCCGCCAGATATCATTACACAATTGCATTGCTTCAGTCGCTGCAGGTATTCCGGTTTGGCGGCATCTTCACGGGTGCGGATGCGCATATGCCCAATGCGGTCACAGCCCAGTTTGCTGAAAGCTTCTTTGTAATTTTCTGCTACTTCATCAGGTATGGATGATGCGGTGGTGATCACCTCCACATCAGGTTGTGTGCTCTCAGAGTTTTTCACCAGATGAACAATATTGCTCAGTATGCCCAATTCGAAGAAATTAAGCCTGTCGCGCTCTATAATGCCTTTTTCCAGGTCAGTGCCCTTATCTTCTGCACCACCTACTGATACCAGGAAACCTTTTGGGATCGTCAATTTTTATAATTCGTTTGTTTACAAAAAGATAATCCGGCAAAAATATTGTTTTTTAAACAGCAAGGCTTATAAAATAATATTTAAGATGTTTATTACAAACATCGGCTTCGTCCTCTTGCAATATCCCTTATGGTATCACTAAAACAGGCTTCTTAATATTGCGCAGCAGGTGCTCTGCTTCGCCGCCAAGCAGGCGGTTGCTCAGCAGACTGCGGCTATGGGTGCCTATGGCCAGCAGATCATAGTCCGACTGGGCGAGTATTTCATCTATCATTTGCATGGGCACTCCATATTCTTCTACATAATTCACGTTTTCGCCCAGGTACTGGCTGCATAATGCTTTCAATTCTTTACCCTCATCTTCTATGTCTGCGCCCAGTTGCAGCTCGTAGCCGGTGCCCGAAGCGAATAGTGCCTGGTCTACAATATGTATCACCGATACTTTCGGGTCTTTAAATAATGGAAGCATATTTTGCAGGCTCACAAGTATCCTGGATGTATTGGCCGAATAGTCGAGACAAAGGATGATATGCATATACGTTTCTTTTAAGCAAATTTAAGCATCATTTTGCAGAGCCAAATGATGCACGTCAGCAGGGAAGATGATATTGATTAGACAGACTTTTCATCTGCCAAATTCATCCGTCCTATCTCTTATTAAAGTAATGGTTGTAAACAAGACTGCCTATTTGTTTGCTGATATCACGCACATGGTGCACTTTTAGCCATTGCTTAAAAGCATCGGGGTCGGGGGTGGAATGCCGTATGATCTCCTGCGTTTTAAGAGAGATGATAAAAGTGTCTATCGAAAAGATATAGGCTGAGAGCTCCTCTGCAGGGTAGCCAAAGCCGGGGAAATGCGCCTGGTTCATATTTACATTGTTTTTTCATGGGCTGTAAATGTACTTACTTTTTATTTAAAATACACTTTTTAGCTGTTATATTTATAGCTGTTCATTATTGGCGGTTCATTATCAGCAGCTTCTTGTTTATTTTCACTTATTATGGCAAAGGGAAAGAAAGAATTCAGC
>CAIYVS010000010.1 GCA_903929655.1 uncultured Bacteroidota bacterium
CAGTGACTGGAGTTCAGACGTGTGCTCTTCCGATCTAACAAACAAACCTCTTCATATATGGCATTAGTCCAATGCCTCGTATTTTTTTATGTATAACTCTACTTTGCTGTTTTCATGAGTTAAGAAAACTGTCTTTTCGCCAAATAAGTTCATTAGGTAGCGGTCACTTAATTGTTGCGTGAGCGTGGCACGAAGAATGTATATGCCCGGTTTGATATTTGCGAGGCTAAACATATTTGCATCATGCAATCTCTTAAAATGCATAATATCCTTCCCGTTTACATTATGTAGTGTAACAGCTGCATCCTTAAAACCTCCGTTCTGTATCTCTGTTTTCTCATCTTCAAACAAGCTGCGCGCATCCAGTTTCAGGTCAACAATTATTTCTTTGATGTTCTCTGTAATTTGGTAAATATCTTCTTCAGTATTTCCAGAGTATGTTTCCGCAAATGGTATTTCAGCATTTGCCGTTTTTTCTTTAAGAGTATTTCCAATTGTGCTTATTGGCTCAGGCTGTTTCGCTTCTTTCAATGAGGAATATTTACTCTCATATCCCTTCACTGTTCCGTACGACTTGTAAGAATATCTGTATTCCGGCACAATAGCATCTTTGATTCTTTGCAGAGAACCCATTAACCTTCCCGAAAAAAGCCCCGTAATAAATGCAAACACGATCATCCCTTCACTCGTATTCACCTCTATTATGTTCCGGTGTTTTATATAATTATAGCACAACAGTATAACAATTGTGAAGAAAGGTGCGTAAAAAAACTTGGCAATATCGTATGGTATCTGACTCACATAATATTTTGAATTGCGTTTGCCGGGATAGTTCTTCATATCCTGTCCTATAGTAAATATAATGCTGCACAACACGCCTATGATGGTCCAGAAGATGGTCTCAAGATATAAAGAAGGACCTACCAGCCAGAAGAAATTCCTGGTCTTTAATTTATACCCTGCCAGGTAATTGCCTGTCTCAAAGGGACCAAAACGTGACATGTATTCCCTTATTGCGTACAGTTGCCGTTCTTCTATCCTGTCACCAAACTCCCCTCTTAAATAGATCATTGCATTGTTCACACCACAACTGTCACACTTTATTTTTGCAGGGGCTATAGTTGTAGCCTGCATACTTGCCGCTACTGAATCATGCGGTATGGCTGAAGAATCTTTATTTATTGCAGTGTCATTCAGCGTTTGTGCAGACGGGACATTCACCTCATTATTGACAAGGATTTTTGTTATCTGTGTTACCTGTTCAGTGGAAAATTTAGTGTATTTATAACCTGCAAATTCGTTAGGAATATGTGTAAAAAGATATACTACACACCAAAACAGAAAAATGAATACCATTAAAGTAAACCATTTTCGCCTGGTCCAATAGCCTCTTTCAGACGGCATAGAATAACCGTAGTATGAATTAGGCATGATGTAGTCTTTGTTCGGCAATATTCCAAGACTCTCTTATTTTTCTCTCTATATGCAGAATACCTCGGGTCTCAATCCTGGGTATAGCGGTTTATTTTACAAATAAATTATCCGCCATCTTTCTTTTGGCTTGTTATGCATTGTTTATAAAAACAGCATATCATTTACCAAAGTGTAAAGTAAATAAAACTTTGGCTTTTACCTTACTATCTCATTGTTATTAGCTTGCAAAAGGAATGTTAAGGCTCAAAATCTTACCCATCTGCGCAACCTGAAAAGGTGTACACCATTTTATTATGCCTCACTATTTTCATTAATTTACCTGAATAGTATAAACAGGATTATATACCGCTATTGTTCCGGTGTTGTCCGTCACAACAACTTTAAAATTGATCGTTTTACCAACAGCACTATTCAGTAAAGTACCCCGCACAATTCCGCCCGTAGCATCTACAGTAAGACCAGCATTTGTAAGGTCTGCACTACCTGCATAAGTAGAATCCAGCTTCCAGGAATATGGAGGCGTTCCACCCATAGCAAATAAAGAAGCTCCGTAGGCCTTATTGGCATCTGCGTTTTTCAAATTAAAATTGCTTGACAATTGCTGAAAAACGGCAGCGGGGCCGGGAGTATAATTGGTAACCAACAGGTCAATCGCCGTAGTTACAGAAGAATTACCATCGCTAACTGTAACCTTAAAAGTACTTGTCCCAACACTCAGGCCTGTACTGGATGTACCAGCCCTGTTTATAACACCCGTCAAAACTCCAATTGTGACACCTGATGGAGGATTTGAACTCACGTCGAGGGACCATGTATAAGTATGAAGAGGATTGCCACCATCGGCAAGTATGGTCTGAGCATTAAAATTTGTATAACCCGTATTATCGATATTGGCAGTGATCGTCTGGTTCTGGCCAAGCGAACTTTTTAAAATTTCTAATGAACTTGTAGTGCTTGAATCTTTTTTACATGAAAATGTAAAAGTCATAGCAACTAAAAAAAACGGCAATAACAGATTGATTCTCATAATATTATTTTTTGATTAACACAACAAAAGTAGGTTCATTGTTTGCCGGG
>CAIYVS010000011.1 GCA_903929655.1 uncultured Bacteroidota bacterium
AACTTAAAATTAATACTAGTATTTTTGATCTTTGCTACAGTTTTTACTATTGCCACCCTTTCAATTGACGGTCAACCGTTCGTTAAAATCGTTCAATCTTGGCTTGCTTTTACTCTTTCACCTAAGAAATATGATCAAAGTACTTTAGCCCATATGTCTCAGTATTATTACTCCATCAAAGAAAATTTAGTGTTTACTAAAGATCAGATCATAACAGTGATTCAGATTATACCTATCGATGTATCGATTTTAAGTGAACAAAAACAGGAGGATTTTAAACGAAATATGGCAAAGTTTCTCCATGCTATCGGAGATAATAAATCCATTCAACTCAAAGTGGTAAATAGGTTAGCAACTCCCAAAGACTATGGCAACCATTTTAATGATCTGATTACCGAAGCAAGGGAAAAACAAGCCTCTAAGATGGTGACCAGTTTGATTGATGAGTATATCTCAAACCTTAAATTCAAAGTAAACAACGAAAAAGTACCCTTTAAAGACTATTTTTTACTTGTACCTATGTGGATAGGTTCTAAACCCTCTCCTAAAATTGTAGCTGACTACACCAAGGAGCTTGATCGTAAAGTCCATAATTTAACTAATATCCTATCTCAAAACGAGATTCAAACAATTCGATTAAGTAGAGTAGAGCTTAAATCATTTATGGACTCTGAGATTAAAAGATTTTAACAAACTTGATTACTAATTTCTGTTATGGCTACCGATTTAAATACTATTGAAAAAAAGATTGATTTGGAGACTTCATCTTTAACTAATAAAGGTCTTATTTCAAAGATCTTCCCATGGGTAAAAAGCAAGGAGGAACGAGCTAGAATAAAAGCCGAAGTATTAGCAAGTAAAGAGTATTTGTTTCACTACAACAAACAAAAAGCCAGAGATCTAGAGTCAAAAATCATGAACTCTATTGAAGAACATAACCGAGAGATTGTAATTAACGATACCTTTTCAAGGATCTACTATCTTTCAGATATTCCAGTTGTATTTGGCTATCAATATATTTTACAGATTCTAAACTCAGGGCTTCCTCTCAATATAAGCTATCATATCACTGCTACCAACAAAGGTGGATATTTGCGAATGCTAAGAACAAGGCGAGCTATTCTAATTGGTTCTCAAAATGAGAGACAAAAACGAGGATCTGACAATGACCCCGAGATTGAAAAAGAGATCTTGGATTTAGATCATTTGATTGAAGATATTATTAATGATGGAAAGAGAGCTTTTTTAGTAGGTATTTATGCTACCATCTCAGGTAATAGTAAAGAGGAATTAGTCGATTATTGTAATGAGTTTGAAGATATTACCAGTCAGCGAGATATGGTGTTTTATCCAAAAACTTTCCAACAAAAAGCTTCATTGCCTTCGGTGCTTCCGCTTGCTATTGACACGATAAGTGAGAAAATAAACTTGCAGACTGATGCTATGGTGGAGTTATTCCCCTTCTTATCAAGGAATATTCAAGATGACTCAGGATTTTATCTAGGCATAAGTAGAACCAACTACAATTCCTTGATTATCTTTGATCCATTTAAGGCTAGGAATGCTAATATTATGATTCTTGGTACTTCTGGATCAGGTAAATCATTGGCGTATCCCA
>CAIYVS010000012.1 GCA_903929655.1 uncultured Bacteroidota bacterium
TAACTTTATAAGTTCTTTGACATACATCGACCGCCGTAGCTTTCTTTTATCAATCGCCGAAACTAAAGTGAAGGAGATAGCGAAGGAGGATAGATTCTGACAGTATTATATCCACTTCATTATAGAGAAGATCTGAAATATTAAACTTCCTTAAAAATTCGGGCATTTTAAAATCCGCAATTGGACAAATGCAGACATCCATCGGGCATCATAAATTCAACACTAACAAATGATAATCAATTACTTAAATCAATTATCACCACAAAAAATGCCCGACTTTTCAAAAAACAACCTACAATCGGGCATTTATAATTCTTTGCGCCTTCGCGCCCCTGTCTGCCGACAGGCAGGTTTGCGGTTAACCCCTCAACCCCGGTAAAAACAGGAAATTAAAGCTACCCAAAAAGATGCCCAAACAGTCCAAAACGGAGGCCAAATGTCCCTGTTAGGAAAAAAAGCGGAAAAAATATTTTTTACTGGAAAAGCTATGATAAATTATACATAAATAATTGATAATCAATATTATGTGATTAATTTTAAGAAAGATAAATCAATGAAAATAAGCAAAAAGCGGAAAAAATTCTGGCAGAGGAAAAAAGGAAATAAGTAGCACTTCGGCACCGCTCAAAACTGATATTTATGCCTCCCCCAAAAACACGACATGAGCAGAAGCAATAATAGAAGTTTCAATATACTTACTGTAATAATAACTTCTATGTTCATAACTGCAACAATAACGGTATGGGTATGAAATGAAAAAGAAAATGAGGTACTGGACGCAGAATACAAGACATTGAGTAATCACTGATCCTAAATGACACATTCGCATTATATGTAAGTAACATTATTTTTTGTCGAAGGATGAGTTTATCACCGAACAACATGAGATAATATCTTATGTGTTTATTTTATGCTGTGGTAGTATAAAATCCCATTAAAATTTATAATTTTAAAACTCTGAACAGGTGGCGGTCATAAAGGGCAGCCAGGTGTTTATGCTTACACGCTATTTTTTGCATAAAGGGTGTCTAAAATATGCGTTTGTTATTGCCTTGTATTCAAGGTGCTAATTTTAAATTATGAAGAAATTCCTACTCGGTATAATACTTATTGTTTTAGTAAATTTTTCCGCATACGGTCAGCGTTATTTTGGTATTGCCACCAGTAACTGGAGCGGCATAAATGCCTTATACCTAAACCCTGCAAATATTGCTGATAACAGGGACAAATTCAGCATTGACCTTCTTTCTTTTAACATTGGAGTAGATAATGACCTGGCAAGCATTAACACCGGCACTGCACTGAAACAATTTGTGAAGGGAGACAGCACAGGCCTGAATAAGATCATCAATATTAACAATAAGGGGGCTTTCAATATGTTAGCACCTTATGCAGAAGTGAGGTTACCGGGCTTTATGTTCAGCATTAATCACCGCAACAGTATTGCCCTGACGATGAGGGTGCGTGCGATGAACCAGTTCAGCAATTTTGACCAGACACTTTTTCATGTACTGACAGGCTCTACATTAAATACAGGGGTTAGCAGTTCGCTTGTAGACCTGAAAGATTTCAGATGGATGCTGAATGCCTGGAGCCAGATAAGCGCCACTTATTCCTGTGTGATATTGGAAAAGCCCAAGCACCAGGTAAAAGTGGGGCTCACATTAAGTTACCTGGGTGGTATTGCTTATGCGGGTTTTAAGGGCAATAAACTCCAGGCCAATTACAATGTAGCAACTAACAGTAAAGGCGGGATCGATTCTACCACTATGGACGTCAGCAGCTCGGACGTAGAATATTCCAGCAATGTTTTAAAAAGTGTGGACCAGCTTCAAAGCGGGATATCGAGTGTTGATATTGCCAATTATTTTTTCGGTAAAAAAGCCGGATCAGGAATCGGTGCTGATGTGGGTATAGTATATGAATTCCGTCCTGGTTACCCGGAGCGTTATGAATACGAGATGGATGGGATGAACCATTTTGACTATACCAAGAACATGTATAAACTGCGTGTTTCTGTTGCAGTGACAGATATAGGTTCCATTAATTACAACCAGAATAATCTTACTGCAAACATATCCGGAACAGGACATTTGAGCAGTAATGATGCGGCTACCAATTTCAGCAGTTTCAGCGATGTTAGGAACTATGCTATGAGCCATGGTTTAACTTTTGATACGAGCAGTAAAGGGTCTACCAGGGTTTATTTACCAACTGCTGTTGTAGCGGGTATTGACTACCATATTGTGAGCAGGCTTTACTTAAATGCTACGGGCATCATTGATGTAACCAACCACAGCAATTTCGGGAACAATTATTATAACCAGGTGACGCTTACGCCAAGATATGATTCGCGCGGGACAAGTATAGGGGTACCTATTACTTACAGCACCCTGAATAATAATATCAAGGTGGGCCTTGGTGTACGCTTATTAGGAGGATTCTTTGTAGGCAGTGATGATGTGATGGCTGCGTTTAATTCCAACCAAACGGGTTTTAATGTTTATTTCGGTGCGTTTGTGCCTATCAATAAAAAGAAAATTAAGGACAGGGATGGTGATATGGTATCTGACAGGAGGGACCTTTGCCCTAGCATACCTGGTACATTAAAAGCTCATGGTTGTCCCGACAGGGATAATGATGGTGTGGCTGATATGGATGACCGTTGCCCTGATGATTCGGGCTCGGTTGAATTGCAAGGCTGCCCTGACAAGGATGATGACGGCGTGCCTGATATAGATGATAAGTGCCCGGATGTGCCCGGACTTGAGCAGTTTGACGGTTGCCCTGATACGGATGGTGATGGTGTACCTGATAACGAGGACCTGTGCCCTACTATACCGGGACCTGTGAAATTCCACGGCTGCCCTGATACGGATGGTGATGGTGTACCTGACAATATTGATCTATGCCCTACGGTGCCAGGCCCGCCAAGTAATCATGGCTGCCCTATAGAGGAGACCCCAAAAGAAAAAACTAAAGCCAGGGAAAGAAAGGTACCTGAGATGAAGATGGCTGAGATACAAAAGATTGAAAGCGCTGCCCATGCTTTGGAATTTGAAACAGGCAAAGCTGTGATCAAAAAAGGATCTCTCAAATCTCTGAACGAGGTTGTTAAAGTGCTGAAGGCTCATCCTAATTCTTACATGACCATAGATGGCTATACGGATAACACCGGCAAACCTGATAAGAATATTCATTTGTCAGAGGCAAGGGCTGAAGCCGTAAAAAATTATTTTGTAAAACATGGCATCAGTTCCAATCGTCTCATATCGACCGGGCACGGGGAATCTAACCCAATAGATACCAATAGTACTCCGGAAGGACGTGCAAAGAACCGCAGGGTTGTAATGGAGCTGAAAGAGGCATAAAAAATACGGAAGCTCATTTATCTAAAGCTTAGCGTTTGCTAAGCTTTTTTTTGTTAATTACTGAGATTAGATTTAATGTAGTATTTTAACGTTGCATCATTTGTAAAAATTGAAACACAATAAAGGATTTATCATTAGTGTTTATTTATTGCTTGTGCAAGTAATTTGCATTGCGCAAAATACTGTTCAATACAATTTGAATATGCATAATGGTATGCCATCAAACCACGTGTATCAGACATTAGTTGACCATTATGGTTACTTATGGATGGCTACGCCTAATGGTGTAGTGAGGTACAATGGTTATGAAATGAAAACATTCAACGTATCGAATGGGCTGCCAAATAATGATGTATGGGACCTTTTTGAGGATAAGAAAGGGCGTATATGGCTAAGCAGTTTCTCATATGAAATTGGTTATATCTACAAGGATAAGTACAAAAAAGAGTTTTCAAGTAATGGAGACGTATTGTTGTCTCCCAAACATGTGAATGAAAATGAAAACGGGGTGTTGTTTATTAGCGAATATAACAAATCCAATCCTAAAAATATGCAAAGAGGACCGCTAGTTTACCTTTGTGCAAACGATACTTTGTTCAGTTTTAATCTGAATAAATATCTTTGGTTGGAGTGTGATATTGATTACATGGGGGATATGACATTGATATGGCAGGGAGCTTTATACAAATTATTAGTGAATAAGGACAGTGTTACAACATCAAAGATTTGTGAAAATGGTGAAGTGCCTTTTTCCTCACAGTCTATACCTCTCAGAACGCATCAAATTATTTATAATCCAGGAGAAGGTTTTGGATATATGCTAAATGTAAGTAACTGTGCTTGCAGAAAATTTGAAATGAAAAAAATATGTGGCAGAGACGAAAAAATTTTTTTCATTTACACAAGGAAAGGCAGCCCATTCTGGAATTATGCGTATATCATAACAAAGGACAGCATCTATAAAGTTGATACCAATTTTCATACTCAAAAAGTATTCTGCATTAAATCGTTGACAAATGACAAGAATGCAGATGGGAATAAAATTCTGGGACCATATGAGGATTCATTATGGGGTACATGCCTTATGACAAACAACGATGGATTTTATTTAAACTTTTGGGATGACCATTTTAGAAAAATAAGCTCTTTTCAACTTTCAGGGTATAAATACGTGGGGCAAATATCTGATAATGACTGTTATTGGTGGAATAACGAAAAACAAATATTGTTGGAATTAAAAGGAAATAAACCCCGCAAGTACATTAGTTGTAAAAATCTCTATGGAGTAAATAAAATAATAAAGTACAATAAGGACTCTTGTGTGATAACCGATAGACAGGATATCTATTGGTTTAATCCTATTACAGACAGTATTTCAAGTCTTTTTAAAGGAATTACGTATCTTGATACAGCAAATAAATTTAAAGCAAACAACTATGTTATTACAGGAAATAATGCAATCGTTTATAACAAGGGAAATATATATACAGTCCTAAAAAACCGTACTGGCTTTTCTAAATATTCTATAAGAGGAAATATCGTATTACATACCCTATTTGATTATAACAGATACTTTGACCTGGCATTTGATTCTACAAATAACTCTGTATTCGCCTTCACA
>CAIYVS010000013.1 GCA_903929655.1 uncultured Bacteroidota bacterium
ACGGCCTATTTTCGAATTGTGTACTGTATTATTCCCGTACAATTGGTAGCGGTCTTTCTCAGCTCTTTCATACATCCGCAAAGTATCGTCCAGGCCTTCGGCACCCCTGTTGTATATATACTTAAATACCTTCCAATATCTTTTTAGTTTAAGCATATGGTCATATTTATTGGTGCCAGTTACAATTAATATACACGCAGCCTATATCGCCCTGGTCATAATTCAGTTCAGATCCGTTATCTACAATGCTTATAGAGCATGCATCATTCAGATATTCATATGCCATCATGTTAGGAATAAAAATAGCCGCATCTAAAGTGTAAACTCCGGGCATAACTATTCCGCCCGGTACCTCACAAATCGCTTCAACAGTATTGTCGATATTCTTCTCAAAATTAAAATGGGTAGTAAATACTTTCCGTTTGAACTTATCAACCAGCGCAATTCCAACCTTCGTCAACTTATTATCATCCTTGCAAATAAAACGCATCCTTATCTTAAATCCTTCATCATATAGCACCTCATTAGCCGCATTGTCTTTGCTGTCCAGCAATTTTATTTCTGTAAAAAATGCGTGACCTTTTGCATTTTCGCTGGCTGTATAATAGCTGGCATCTCTGTTATTGGTTTTTAAATACTCTTCCACCACATAAGGTGTATCACCTATCAGTTCAACGGTTCCCTTATCCAACAAGAGCGCACTCGTGCAAAGCTGTATGATCATGCCCATCTGGTGGCTTACAAACAAAACAGTCCTTCCGTCTTTAGTGCTTACATCCTGCATCTTTCCTATGCACTTACGTTGAAACTCTGCATCACCTACAGCAAGCACCTCATCAACTATCAATATCTCAGGTTCCAGGTGCGCAGCTACGGCAAAACCCAGGCGCACCTTCATCCCGCTGCTATAGCGTTTTACAGGTGTGTCCAGGTACCTTTCGCAACCACTGAAATCAACAATTTCGTCCAGTTTGGATGTGATCTCTTTCTTGGTCATCCCAAGTATGGCCCCATTCAGGTAAATATTATCCCTGCCTGTAAGTTCCGGGTGAAAACCTGTTCCCACTTCAAGCAGCGAAGCAATACGCCCGTTTATTTTTATTTCTCCTTCAGTAAGTTGCGTTACTTTAGATAGTATTTTTAACAAAGTAGATTTTCCCGCACCATTGCGTCCTATGATCCCAAGCACTTCACCTGGCTTCACTTCAAAGTTCACATTCCTTAAAGCCCATACAAATTCGCTATTCCCTTTGCTGCTGCGGTCGTTCGATTCTCCTACTTTCGAATTTGGGTCTTCTTTCCCGCGGATCTTTGCTATCCATCGGTTAATATCATGGCTCAAAGTGCCGGTGCCTATTTCACCAAGCCGGTATAATTTACCCACATTTTCCACTTTAATAATAGGCGACGACATATTGTATTGAGCTTATATTTATTGTTATTTTTTTTTTGTTAAAAACTTAAACCGTATCCATAAAACTTTTCTCTACCTTATTAAACACCAGGATGCCAACTACCAAAGCAATCAGCATAAAGCAGGCACTATAAGACAGAGCAAGAATATTAAATTGTCCGCTACCCAAAAATGCATACCTGAATGTTTCTATTATAGATGTCATAGGGTTTGCCATGATCAGCAGTTTCAGAGTATGGTTGTGTATATTAGACAAAGGGTAGATAACAGGCGTGGCATACATCAGTAATTGTACCCCGAATGTCAATAAAAACACCAGGTCGCGGTATTTGGTAGTCATAGAGGTTATGATCATACCGAAACCAAGCCCTAAGCCACCCATTATAATAATGAGTACCGGTAAAAGAAGTATGGCAATATTGGGATGAACCACATTGCCAACAATTACATAATAGGCCCAGATCAATAAAAATAACATTAACTGAATAGTGAGTTTTATCAGGTTGGATACAATGATAGACAAGGGCATAACAATACGCGGAAAATAAACCTTCCCGAATATTTCTGCATTGTCCTTCAATACCGTAGCCGTTTTATTAAGGCACTCAGAAAAGTAATTCCATAAAGTAAGGCCCGAAAGGTAAAACAGGATCATCGGTATACCGTCTGTTGGGATGCCCGCAATACGGCCAAACACCAAAGCAAACATAATAGTAGTTAATATAGGCTGCAGGAAAAACCACAAGGGTCCAAGTATAGTTTGCTTATAAGTAGCAATAAAATCACGGCGTACCAATAAAAAAAGCAGGTCCTTGTATCGCAATACATCCTTTATCTTAAAGTCCAGGGCATTACTTTTAGGCCTGATAATTTCAAGCCATTTTTGCTGATCATCTTGTAAGCCTTGTGCGGTCTGCATTTTTATTTATCAAACACTTCTTTATAAATTTGTCTAATTCCCTCTTCCAGCCCTATCCTTGCTTTCCAGCCCATAGCATGCAATTTTGATACATCCATTAATTTTCTTGGCGTACCATCTGGCTTGCTTTTATCCCATACAATATTTCCTGTATAGCCTGTAATGCCTTTAATAAGATTAGCAAGCTCTGAAATGCTGATATCTTCGCCTATGCCAATATTTGTAAAACCAGCTTCGTTATAATTCAACATTAAAAACAAGCAGGCATCGGCAAGATCATCTGCATGTAAAAATTCACGCTTCGGTGTGCCGGTACCCCACAATGTCACTTCAGTTACCCCATTTCTTTTAGCTTCATCAAATTTGCGTAGCATCGCAGGTAATACATGCGAATTCTGAAGATCATAATTATCATTGTGGCCATATAAATTGGTCGGCATCACAGAAATGAAATTGCACCCATATTGGCTGCGATAAGCATCACACAGTTTTATACCGGCTATTTTGGCAATGGCATATGGCTCATTCGTTTCTTCCAGGAGGCCAGTTAAAAGAGAATCTTCTTTTAATGGTTGAGGAGCCAGTGTTGGATATATACATGATGAACCTAAAAACATCAGCTTTTTCACATTGTTTTTATAAGCCTGGTCAATGATATTACTTTCTATCATCAGGTTATCATATAAAAACTCTGCCCGGTAAGTGTTGTTAGCCATAATGCCGCCCACTTTTGCAGCAGCCAGGAAAACATACTCCGGTTTATTTTCTCTGAAAAATTTTGCAACTCCCTCCTGGTTTCTAAGGTCCAGTTCAGCCGATGTCTTTAAAACAAAATTGGTATATCCCCTGCTTTCCAGTTTGCGCTTTATGGCACTCCCCACCATTCCTCTATGGCCCGCTATATATATCTTACTGTCTTGCTCCATTTTTATTTTTGCTTACTCATATTGGCGTGATACCGTAAACCCCGAATTTTTAAGCAACTGTTCCCTTCTAAACAGGTCAAGATCGGCAGCTACCATTTCTTTTACAAGTTCCGGAAGGGTGTACTTAGGTTCCCAGCCTAGTTTTTGTTTCGCTTTAGTATTGTCACCTATCAACAGGTCCACTTCTGTTGGGCGGAAATAAGCAGCATCAACTGCTACTAGTTCCAGGCCTGGTTTTAAATTATAAGCACCGCTACAACTCTTAACAATCCCTTTTTCATCTATACCACTACCTTTAAACGCCATTTCCACCCCGATTTCCGCAAAAGCCATTTTAATAAAATCGCGCACAGGCGTAGTTATGCCGGTGGCAATCACGTAGTCTTCTGCGGTTTCCTGTTGCAATATCAGCCACATGGCTTCTATATAATCTTTTGCGTGCCCCCAGTCGCGTTGTGCATTCAGGTTGCCTACAAACAATTTGTCCTGCAGCCCCAGTGCTATTTGTGCAACCGCACGGGTTATCTTTCTTGTAACAAAAGTTTCACCTCTTAAGGGGCTTTCGTGGTTAAACAAAATACCATTGCAGGCGAACATATTATAGGCCTCCCTGTAATTGACAGTGATCCAGTAAGCATAAATTTTAGCTACCGCATAAGGCGAACGGGGATAGAAAGGGGTTCTTTCAGATTGTGGAATTTCCTGCACCAGTCCATATAATTCAGACGTAGATGCCTGGTATATCCTTGTTTTTTGGCTAAGTCCCAGCAATCTCACCGCTTCCAGTATTCGTAAAGTGCCTATACCATCAGCATTAGCCGTATATTCCGGAGTATCAAAGCTCACTTTCACGTGGCTCATAGCTCCTAAATTGTAAATTTCATCCGGCTGCACCTCCTGTATAATGCGTATCAGGTTGGTGCTGTCAGTAAGGTCCCCGTAATGAAGTATAAAGTGGCGGTTGTTTACATGCGGGTCTTCGTAAATATGGTCTATCCTGTCGGTATTAAATAAAGAACTGCGTCTTTTTATACCATGCACTATATAGCCTTTTTTTAATAAAAAATCAGATAAGTATGCTCCGTCCTGCCCCGTAATTCCTGTAATTAATGCTGTTTTAGGCATATTCGTTTTTTTCAAATATATAATAGAAAATCCTCAGTGTTTTCTAAGATACCAAAATATAGGTTTTAACTTATTTAAACTAATAATTCTAACAAAAATACACATAATGCAGCCAGCACTATGTGTATTTGAAATTTTGTTTTTAGCTACCTTCCATTTATGGAGAGGGCAGGGCCGGGTATTTTATCTTCTGAAGAACCCGAAGAACCCTCTTCTTGGTGGTGGAGGCGGAGGACCATAGCCTCTGTAACCTCTTCCATATCCTCGTTCTTCGCCATATCCGCGCTCTTCATGTCTGCGTTCTTCACCATATCCGCGTTCTTCGCGCCTGCGTTCTTCACCGTATCCACGTTCTTCGCGCCTGCGTTCAGATCTGCGTTCTTCACCATATCCACGATCTTCATGTCTGCGTTCACGTTCACGCTCGCCGTATCCGCCACGTTCACTATATCCACGCTCATGCCTGCGCTCTTCACCATATCCGCGTTCTTCATGCCTGCGCTCATTATATCCACGGCTTTGTCCTGGCCCGTAAGCGGCTATTTTATCTTCGTATTCTTTATTAGGATTGTAGTAATATCCATATTGTTTAAGGTAGCCTACACCATTAAATATGATAGCCGGGTTATGTATCTTACCTTCTTTACATAATGCATCATATTCTCTCAGTTGTTTTTTGGTAGTAACGGCCTGCCTTATCACAAATATATTAAGTCCTGCAAGTTTAGATAATACCAGTGCGTCAGAAACAAGCCCTAAAGGTGGAGTATCTATTATCACAATATCAAACATTTCCTGTAATTCATCTATCAGTCTTGCAGTAGATGGATAAGCTAAAAGATCGCCTGGGTTCGCTGGTGCCTGTCCGCAATTTGCGATGTATAAGTTAGAGTTGATACCGGATGGCTTTATTACATCTTTCAATTCTGCTTTGCCGCTCAGGTATTCGCTCACACCATTTACATCTTTAATGCGCATGAATTCAGCCATCTTAGGTTTCCTGAGATCAAACTCAACTACCACAACACGTTTTGTACCTAATGCAAGTATCAGTCCCAGGTTCAGCGAAATGAATGTTTTACCTTCCCCGCTCTCTGACGATGTTACCGATATTACTCTCCTGTTTTCAGTAAAATTGATGAAATCAAGATTGGTGCGTATCATCCTGAATTGTTCTGATATACCTGTGCGCACACTTGAGCTGATGGCGATATAGCCATTGCGTAATCTGTCCGGATCAACTCTGCTCACAATGCCCAGTACCGGAATTTCAGTGATTAGTTTAATATCTGTTTCGTTTACGATCTTGGTTATCAGTAGTTGGCGGATAAGTAATATTAACAGAGGTATCAGCAAACCAATAAGTAACCACAAGCCATAGATATAATTTCTAACCGGGCTGATAGGTGTAGATGATGCGTAAGGTGCTATCAGTATTTTTGATTTGTTAGACTCGTTGTA
>CAIYVS010000014.1 GCA_903929655.1 uncultured Bacteroidota bacterium
AGTTCATTATTGTGATAACAGAACGCTCCTAAAGAGTTTAACTCATTTTGTACTGATCGCTATAAACAGAACGTTCCTACGGAATTATTGGCCTATTTCTATTTTCCAAATGGTATTACTCATAGATATTTTTTCGGTTTCCCACATTAATAATATCTACTAAAAGCACCTTATCGAAAATGTCATAAATGATCCTATAATCTCCGACACGGATGCGGTAGCCATCTCTGCCTTTCAGTTTTTTAAATCCGTGGGGACGTGGGTTTATAGTAAGATTAGTAATAGCCTGCTTGATTTTGGAATAATAAGGTTCGTTGATCCTTTCTAATTCCCGGATTGCCTGCTTGCTGAAATTTAAGGAATAAACCACTACTCGGCTTTTTTGTGTTTGGCTTCAATCATTTTAAAAGCTTCGTCCATTGGTATGCGTTCGCCGGTATCATTCTTTTTTGCTTCATCATACAAGCGTATATCTTCCAGTTCTTCCAATTCCTCCATAATAATTTCGAATTCGCTGACTGGCAGTACTACCAATTTTTTGCCTGCGGTATCTGTAATGTATTGCGGATGTACGGTAAGCATTAATTAAATTGTTTATTTACAAATTTACATGAAATTTATTAATTATAGCTCTACCTGACTTCAATTACTATTGGTACTGGCTTACAATTCCTTTCAGTTCGTTTAATTTCAGTAAAGCTTCTACAGGAGTGAGGGTGTTGATATCCATGTTCTGCAATACCTCTTGTATGCGGCGCATTATTTTATTTTTTATTTAGTTGTTCAATATCATCAATGTCCCGGTGCCTGCCCGATGCCTGTTTGGCTGCAATAAGGCTATTGATATGCAAGAAGCGTATAGGTATGTTTGCTTCTGTATAATGTTGAGCTATATTAAATGATTCATCAAATTTCAGGCCTTTTACATTCGTCATTAAATCAATTCTGCTTGGGTCTCTTCCAAAACTCCAGACATCAAATTCACCTCCCAGAAATTTTTCTTCTGTCATGTCAAATAAAGGCATCCCAAAATCATGAAAGGCTTTTACAATGAGTTTGTAGTTACCGGGAGTTTTTTTAACCCATATGTCCATGTCGCCCGTAGTGCGGACATAGCCATTTAAAATAACCGCCATGCCTCCAACAAGTATATACTCTACTTTATGCTTATTGAAACAAGTTATAAAATCAATAAAATCGTCATTGAAAATATTTACCATTATCTTTTCCTTTTTGAAAAAACTGTTTTATCCATGCGATGTGAGTCGTCCACCTGGTACGCATGTTTTATCAGAAACCACGCTGCTTCCAATCTTTCCGTATAAGTTTTGTCTTTCCAATATTTTACATGGTTGTCAGCATCTTTTGCGTTTGTGGCTTCAAAGGCTGTTTTGTTCATGCGGAATTTCTGTTCCATGAATGTAAAGTAAAGAAAATTTCAGGAAAGGGAAGAGTTAAACTGCTAAGCTAAGGTTCATAATTTGAAACGATATTACTGGTACTGGCTTACTATTCCTTTCAACTCATTCAATTTCAACAATGCTTCTACAGGAGTGAGGGTATTGATATCCATGTTCTGCAATACTTCCTGTATGCGGCGCATATCTGCGCTGAGGCCGTCGAAGATATTGAGCTGGTAGGTGGGTGTGGCGGGTTTTATCTTTTTTACTTGTTCCAGTGTATCGCCGCTGTTGCCGTGTTTTTCTTCCAGCAGGGCAAGTACCTGGTTGGCGCGATTGAGGAGGGCAGGGGGCATGCCTGCCATACGGGCCACCTGTATACCAAAACTGTGACGACTGCCACCTGGGGCCAGCTTGCGGAGGAAGATAACTTTATTGCCTGTTTCTTTATGGGTGATATGATAATTGCGAACGCGCGGCTGCTGGTGCTCCAGTTCGTTCAGTTCGTGGTAGTGGGTGGCAAATAATGTTTTGGGTTTGGCAGGGCTATTGTGCAGGTATTCTACTATAGACCATGCTATGGAAATGCCATCGTAAGTGCTGGTGCCACGGCCTATTTCATCCAGCAATACGAGACTGCGCTCACTTATATTGTTGATGATGCTGGCGGTCTCGTTCATCTCCACCATAAAAGTACTTTCGCCACCACTGAGGTTATCTGAGGCGCCTACCCTGGTAAATATTTTATCGGTAAGACCTATTGTAGCAGCATCAGCAGGAACAAAAGAGCCCATGTGAGCCATCAGTGTGATAAGTGCAGTCTGTCTTAGCAGCGCAGATTTACCACTCATGTTGGGACCTGTAAGAATGATGATCTGCTGTTCTTCTTTGTCCAGCTTTATATCGTTGGCCACATAAGATTCGCCCGGCGGTAATTGTTGTTCAATTACAGGGTGGCGGCCGTTCTTAATATCAATGAGTTGTTCGTGAACGAGGGTGGGGCGGTGGTAATTGTATTGACGTGCATTATTGGCAAAGCATAGCAGGCAATCTACCTGTGCGGTAATATGGGCATTGGTTTGTATGGCAGATATGTATGGTTCTATTGCTGTGAGCAATTGCTGGTACAGTTCCATCTCCAGTGCCAATATCTTTTCTTCCGCACCCAGTATCTGCTCTTCGTATTCTTTCAGTTCGGGTGTTACATAGCGCTCTGCATTGGCAAGAGTTTGCTTGCGTATCCAGTCGGAAGGTACTTTGTCTTTATGCGTATGGGTTACTTCCAGGTAATAGCCGAATACATTGTTATAGGCTATCTTAAGGGATGATATACCCGTGCGTTGTGATTCTTTTTGCTGTATCTGTATCAGGTAGTCTTTGCCGCTTCGTGATATAGTTCGCAGGTGGTCTAATTGTTCGGAAACTCCTTCGCGTATCATGCCGCCTTTTATGGCAAGCGATGGTGCTTCGTCTACAATAGTCTGCTTGATGCGCTGCTGCAATTCGGGTAATGGCTGCAAATTGTCAACTAGCTTTCGCAATGATTCTTCATCAGACTGCATGCAATGTGAGCGCATCTGCTCCATAAAATGCAGGCTGCGGGCTAGTTGCATTACCTCTCGCGGATTGGCTTTTTTAAGTGGTATCTTTCCTATCAGGCGTTCCACATCACCAATCTGTTTTACCAGGTTGGTGAGGGTATGATTAAGGTCTTGTGATAAAATAAAATGGCTGACGAGATTCAACCTGTGCTCTATCTTCTGTAGATCAAACAAAGGGAAAATAAGCCAGCGTTTCAGCAGGCGCGCGCCCATTGGTGTATAGGTATGATCGATGGCGTGCAAAAGATTGGTGCCACGTTCATCGGTGCTGTTCAGCAGTTCCAGGTTGCGGATGGTAAAGCGATCCATCCAGAGAAAATCGCTTGCGACAATTCTTTGCAGGGTATTGATATGCTGCAGGTCGGGATGCTCGGTGTCTTTAAGATAATGCAAAGCCACCCCGGATGCTATGATGGCAGCCTTCAGATCTTCAATACCATATCCCTTCATGGATTGGGTTTGGAAATGCTGCAGGAGCATGTCGTAAGTATATTGCTCCTGGAAGACCCATTCATCCAGTTGGAAGGTATATATTTTGGAATCAAAATTTTCTTTAAAACGTTTTACTTGTGATTTGGATAGTATGAGCTCGGAAGGCTGAAAACTCTGTAAGAGTTTATCCATATACTCCATACTGCCCTGTGCTGCATAAAACTCTCCGGTGCTGATATCGAGGAAAGCGATACCGCATTCGGGTTCGCCCAGGTATAGCGCTGCGAGAAAATTATTGCTGCGGTTTTCCAGTAGTTTATCGCTTGTGGCAATGCCGGGTGTAACCAATTCTGTTACACCGCGTTTCACAATGCCTTTAGCAGTTTTTGGGTCTTCCAACTGGTCGCAAATGGCAACGCGGTAACCGGCTTTTACCAGTTTGTGCAAATAGGTTTCCAGTGCATGATGCGGAAAGCCTGCAAGGTCTACAGAAGAAGCTGAACCATTGGAACGCTTGGTAAGGGTAATGCCTAATACACGGGAAGCTACATGGGCGTCTTCATTAAAGGTTTCGTAGAAATCGCCCACACGAAACAATAGCACTGCATCAGGATATTTTGCTTTAATATCCCGGTGTTGTTTCATTAAAGGTGTTTCTGCAGATTCTTTCTTAGCCATGGCCCAAACCCCTAAAGGGGCCTTTCTTTACAAACCTAATAAAAAGCAGCTTAGGCAAACAGTATTATTAATAACAATGTGGATAAAAAGGTATATCCTATTCTTTTATCTTAATAAGAAAATCTTTAGAGAAAGAAACGTTATAGCCTCCTTTCCATTTTGTGTGCAGCCATTCGGAGTTTACATGCAATGTTTTTGATTTTTTTCGATGATAGAATGTTATCGGCAAGGAAAAACCGGGTTTTACATTGTTGAAATGGCAATACAGGTGTTTTTTCTTTACATAATATTCCAGTTCCGGGATATTGGTGCTGCGCAAATACTGGTTGAAGAAAGCGGATAAATTGATGCCGGAGTGATCGGAAATATACTTTTCTACTTCTGCACTGCTCACTGTTTTATGATAATAAGTACTATTTAATCCTCTTAATATATCCCTGAATTTACTATCATCATCTACCATCATTCTTATCATATGCATCACCGCAGCCCCTTTGTCATACATATCGCTTGATCCCTCATCCTGAACACCGTAGTCGCCTATAACGGGCTTGTCGTTACGAATATTACGCCATTCGCCCCGGCAATATTCATAAGCACTTTCTTTACCCAAAAGGCATTCTGCAAACAAGGTTTCCGTATAAGTGGTAATGCCTTCGTGTACCCAATTGTCTGCAATGTCTTTTGCGGTGATACTATTACCAAACCATTCATGACCGCTTTCATGCACAATGATGAAATCGAACTTAAGCCCCACGCCGGAAAAGCTCCTGTCTGAGCCCAGGTAGCCCATCATGTATTTGTTGCCATAAGCCACTGCGCTTTGATGCTCCATGCCCAGATAGGGGGCTTCTACCAGTTTGTAGCCGTCTTCGTAAAAAGGGTAGGGCCCCATCCAATACTCAAAACAGTGCAGCATGGGTTTTACTACCTCAAATTGCTTGCGGGCTTTGGCTTCGTTGTAACTGAGGGCATAAAAATCAAGGTCCAGCACGCCTTTTTCGCCCATAAGTGTGTCGTGCCAATGAACATAGTCACCGATATAGAAAGTAACATCATAATTATTGATGGGGTTTTTGAGCTGCCAATTGCTGCGTTTTAGCGACATCAT
>CAIYVS010000015.1 GCA_903929655.1 uncultured Bacteroidota bacterium
AGCGATATTTTTAATAATGAAGAATACAAAGAATTCGTAAAAGATAGAGGTGGATTTCTTAAAAAACTATTGAATGAAAGATGAAAATTTCCTACAAAATTTCTATAAATATTCAATATCGTCATTGATATGAATGAAGAAGCAAAAAACGATTTTTCAGATATCATCTTCTACAAGTCGCCGGAGGGTAATGTAAAAGTGGAAGTAATCTTCAATGACGAAACATTTTGGCTAAGTCAAAAGCGTATGGCTGAATTGTTTGGCGTGGACATAAGGACCATTAATGAACACCTCGGAAATATTTTTACATCAGACGAATTATCCGAATCTGCAACTATCCGGAAAATCCGGATAGTTCAGAAAGAAGGCCAACGCGATGTTGCAAGGGATATAGAGTTTTATAATCTTGACGCTATAATAGCCGTTGGCTACCGTGTTAATAGTTACCAGGCTACGCAATTCCGAATATGGGCTACAAAAACCCTTAGGGAATTTATTATAAAGGGTTTTGTGCTGGATGATGAACGTTTAAAACAAGGTACCCGTTTTGGAAAAGATTATTTTGATGAACTCTTAGAGCGTATCAGGGAGATACGTGCCAGTGAAAGAAGGTTCTACCTGAAAATAACAGATATATATGAGCAATGCAGTATTGACTATAATAAAGAAGCGCCTATTACCAAATTTTTTTTTAAAACAGTGCAAAACAAATTGCATTGGGCCATAACGGGACAAACGGCCGCTCAATTAGTTGCAGGCAGGGCAGATGCGGCTCAGCCACACATGGGCCTTCGGACCTGGAAAAACGCCCCTGGAGGTAAAATTCTTAAATCAGACGTGAGCATAGCCAAAAATTACCTTGCCGAAAATGAAATAAAAGAACTGGAAAGAGTGGTTACCATGTACCTGGATTATGCTGAGAATCAAGCTGCACGGCATTTACTAATGAAAATGGCTGACTGGGTGCAAAAATTAGAGGCTTTTCTACAATTTAACGAATACCGGGTACTGAATGATACAGGCAAAATAAGCCATGAAGCAGCGCTAAGCCTTGCGGAAAAAGAATACGAAAAGTTTCGTGTGGAACAGGATAAAAACTTTGAAAGTGATTTTGACAAAGCCATGAAAGAGATTATAACTAAACCTACTAAAAAGAAAAAATGAATGCGGGAACAGGAGTGTAGATATTACAACTTGTCCTATAAATAGGGCGGGTCTCCCTTAAAGATAACTTTGAGGAGGTAGAAAAAAACTTCTAAATGGTAGAAAAAAATATTGTGTTATAGCCTTTGAGCTACGCTATCTCATTACCGAAATACATACAGTCCGTGTTTCATCGTTTAGTTTTATCCTAAGAAAATACGTGCCATTTGCCAATGAACCGTCTAGTTGAATCGATGTATTTATTTGATTTTGGCTGACAACTATTTTGTCACTGTATATAAGTTGCCCCATACCATTCATAATTTCCAGCTTTGCGTCCCCCGTATTTACATTCGTGCCAATGCTGCCCGATAAAGTAAAATTGCCTGTATTGGGATTAGGGAACAAGTCAATATTCTGCAAGACAGCACTGACATTACGCACAGCCGCAGTTACATTATATTCCTTTACAAATCCGTCATTATACCCCGTACTGTTGACACCTGCATAGCCAACAAATGGAATACCGGCTTTGTTGACAGCAAGAGAAGGGAAGCCCCCGCTATTGGTGGATACTCTGCCATTGCCAACTATGTTCCAGTTCGTACCATCATATTTGTAAACGAAGGCACCGCCGCCACTTGCCGTATTACTATTCTGGCATAAAACATAGGGTGTATTGCTGCTTTTATCAACTACGATAGTGTGGTGCAGGTTTGCCGTAAAATGATTGCCTGCCAAATCCATTGGTATAGTATTCCCCACCTGCAGCCAGTTACTGCCATTAAATTTCCATATATCGGTGGTGCTGCTATTGGTAGCATCCGGAAATGCCACGTAGGGATTGTCATTATTGTCCAGCGCTATTGAGATGTGCTGTATTCCCGATCCCCCGGAGCCTGTTACTGCAAAATCGGCAGATCCCACACTTGCCCAGTTGCTCCCATTATACATAAATACAGATGCAGAATCATGCATATTGACAAAGGCCACGTAAACATTGCCGCTGTTTGTTACTGCCATCTCTAATGCGCGCACATAGGGGCCTATTATATTCTGTGTACCAACAAATCCCCAATTGCTGCCATCCCATTTCATTACAGATCGCGACTGTATGGCTGTATTGCTGTCTGTAGTTACGTAGGGCGTGCCGCTACCATCTATCTCCATATCAAAGGTATTGCCGGTAGGTATGGAGTTTAATGAGCCCAGCATTGTCAATGAGCTGCCATCATATTTCATGACAGCGCCATAGATTCCGGGACTTTGTGTATTGATGATACTACATGTGTATGTATTTCCTCCCAATACAGCAAAAGCTGATTCCGTACCGCCAAGGGGAGTGTTGCCGAGTGTCCCCGCAGCTACCCATTGTATGCCATTCCATTTTTTTACAGAGCCGGAATCATGATAGTGGGCATCCGAATAAAACATATAGGGTGTTCCGTCAGTATCTATGGCAATATTGTTGTTATAAGTTTGGGCGGTGGCCATACCGGATTGTCCCAGGCTATCATCTGCTCCCAGCGGGTACCATATTTGCGCGTTTGCATTTACAGATGCAGCGAGCAGCAAAAAGAGGCAGCTACAAATCCGGATACTTACTCTTTTAAGAATAGCGTTTTTCATTGTGCTTATTTTAGATTGAAATACTTGAGCAGAGTGATAAATATAATAATACTTGCTGACAAAGTGCTATATACCGAACAGGCTTGGTTCTTTTTGCGTATTTTCGCGATAATACAATACCGTGTTATCGCCTTTGCTTATGCAAGGGAGGAAAGTCCGGACAGCATAGGGCAGCGCAGCAGCTAATTACTGCGGCCGGTGTAAGAACCGGCACAGACAGTGCCACAGAAAATAACCGCCCCTGCAAAGGGGTAAGGGTGAAAATGTAGGGTAAGAGCCTACACATTTGGATGGCAACATCTATGTGGGGTAAACCTTGCGCGCTGAAATGCCAAATAGGCGGATGCCTGAGAACGGCTCGTTCAATGTCCGTGGGTTGGCAGCTAGAGGTGCTGTGTGAGCAGCATCCCAGATAAATGATAACGTTTCATGGCAACATGAAATTACAGAATCCGGCTTACAGGTATTGTTTTACTTTTTTCAGAAATGGGCTCCGCCAACAGTGGGGCTTATTTTTTTGTATTAAGGGAATATTTCTTCTTTATCAGTAATTTTATTTCATGAAATACTTTTTAGTGGTGATCCTTATCATGGTCTTTGCATTTGGTTGTAAAAAAAATAACACAAGCTATTGGTTTACCGGCATGGAAATAATTGATACCAATGGAAATCTGGTAAAATGGGTGGGCCAGCAAGATGATGACTGGCAAATAAACAAATACACACTCAACACACAACAGTTATATGCTATGACTATTGACTCCCTGAGTGATACCGCTTCATGGAATCATACCGCAGTAGGTAATGTTGCAATTATCCCAGGCACCAATCCAATAGGTTGGGATACCGGTACCATCAATTACAATTTTTCGGTGTCTTTTAATACGAATGCCTATTTCAGCTACTTGCTTACTGATCAGTACTATACTGTGCTGGCTACACACAGTTATTATGGGGATAGTGGCAGTTTTCTGAATGTATACGTTCCCATAACATCATCCCGTGTCCAGGCTGGGGGTGTTTACAGGCTTTACTATTCTTTCTCAGCAAGGAGAAACGCCTATTTTGCCCAGGGTTGGGGAGATATAGGTGTTTGCACTAAGGATACTGTGAAACATATTACCAACAGTTGTTTTTAGTAGAACAATCTTCAAAACTCGATTAAAAGATATAGAAAGGTTAAAGGCCAGGAACTTTATTTCGTTCTGAATTTCCCGATTCTAATTATCAATTAATTACAATTTACTTTTTAAAAAATTGAAAAACGGCAAGAAATATGCTGCATGGATTGGCATGGTTTTTTATTTAGGTAAATAAATCAAATGGTGAATTTATGAAAAGGATACAAAAGCTTTTTTTAGCCCTTACATTCTTAATGGTTTTTTCTGCATTAAGTGCTGAAGCCCAGATTTATGTGAACGTAAGACCCGTTGTTCCTGCCTATGTACGTGTGGAACGCCCAAGCCCCAGGCATGTATGGGTAGATGAAGAATGGGTGGAACGAGATGGGCGTTACGTATGGGGTGGTGGATACTGGGCTGAGCCTCCTCGTCCCGGATATTTATGGATAGGAGGCTTTTGGAGACATGGCCCAAGAGGTGATATATGGGTACACAGACATTGGGATCATGGACATCGGGATCATGAACATGGTCGTGATCATGCTTATGGCCACCGTGACCGTGATTAGAACATAAACTAAAATCCGTCAAACAGCAAAGTCCAACTTTTATAAAAATATAGAAGTTGGACTTTTATTAATTTGTGCGTCCTCAAATCCGTTTTTTTGGTTTTTACGTATTTATATTAATTTAGAAGAAATTTAGATAAACCGGGTTTATGCAAAAGAGGATTGTCAAAAAGCATCCTTTGGCCATACGTTGGCTTCATTGGATCAATTTTCCGCTTCTGAGTATTATGATATGGAGCGGTTTACTGATCTATTGGGCTAATGATATATACAGGATTGGCTGGGGCAATAAGACACTGCTTAAGTTTTTCCCTGATTCTTTTTATAAAGCTTTGCATATTCCTTTCCATTTATCAAGAGGCATGTCTTTTCATTTTGTGTTTATGTGGCTCTTTTTCATAAATGGTTTGTTGTATGTGTTATTCACTATTTTTTCAGGTGAATGGAGATATCTTGTTCCCAACAGGCACTCTTTTAAAGAAGCATGGCAGGTAGTTCTGCACGATCTGCATATCAGCAAGGAAGCACCGGCCCAGGGGAAATACAATGCTGCGCAGCGCATTGCATACAGTGGTATTATTGTTATGGGCTTTGGGTCTGTTATTACCGGCCTGGCAATTTACAAACCTGTGCAGTTGTACTGGCTCTGCTACCTGTGTGGTGGCTATGAGTCTGCAAGGATCATTCATTTTGCGCTTACCATTGGCTATGTATTGTTTTTCGTTGTGCACTTTGTACAGGTAGTATTAGCAGGCTGGAACAATTTCAGGGCTATGGTTGCCGGATTTGAAGTGCTAAAAGAACCACTTGAAATTAAAGAATCTGCAAACGAACAGGCATGAAAAAAATACTTGCAAATATAAGCTGGTTCTTCAGCAAACTCTTTGGCCGCAGACAATACACATCGGTTGACCAGGAGATAAGACGTAAAACGATTGTTTCCCTGTCTGTTTTTACTGTTTTGTTGTTTTCAGGTTATAAAGCATGGATGTGGTTGCTGGAGCAGCCTGAAGATGCAGGTGGAGTGGAAAGACACCTGCGAAAAGGATTTGAAGCAAACGAAAAAGTATTTGGTAAAATATTCAGCAATCAGCACCTGGTAAAAACATTTCCGAAATCTGAGGCTGCAAAGAAAGTGCGGGTAAATGGAGATGTAGGCTTAGGTAATGATTTTGATTATAAGAACTGGGTATTAAATATTAAAAAGGTCTCCGGAGATATATTAACCGTACCGCTTTCTGATATCATGGCATTGCCCAAAACAGAGATCGTTTACGATTTTAAATGTGTGGAAGGCTGGAGCCAGGTTTCGCACTGGGCTGGTGTGCGCTTTAGCGATCTTGTAGAAAAATACAATCTGCACGAAGAAGTAAAAATGGCTTATGTAGGACTTGAAACACCCGACGAAAAGTATTATGTGGGTATCGATACTCTCAGTATGATGCATCCCCAAACATTGCTCTGCTATGAAATGAACAATGATTATCTCCCTCTTATACAGGGCTATCCTTTAAGGTTAATAATACCCGTGAAGTATGGCATTAAAAACCTGAAAAGAATAGGCAATATTGCTTTCAGCAATGAAAAACCCCGTGACTACTGGGCAGAGAATGGCTACGATTATTATGCCGGGCTTTGATCTGCCAATTTGATCCCGGTTTTGGTAAGCTCTATTTTGTGCTGCTTGTAGAGTGAGCCAATTGTCATTTTAAAGGTTTTTTTACTTACACCAAAGAATTCATGAATTTCTTCTGGGGCTGATTTATCATGGTAGGGCAGGTAACCGTCATTTTCTTTGAGAAGTCTCAATATCTTCTCTTCTTCTCCCTCAACTCTTTTATATCCTCTCTCACCAAGCGATACATCAATTTTATTTTCGGGCCTTATTGTTTTGATAAAACCTTTTAATTTTTCTCCATAGTCAATGTCCCGGAACACTTCATTATAATGTAATACTCCCAGGTGTTTACTGTTAATGATTACTTTATATCCTATATCCGTTTTCTCAAACACAATGATGTCAACCGGCTCGAGTTCTTTTACGCTAAGTTCATAATTACTGATCTGGTTGCTGAATTTTTCAGTTGCTGCAATACGCCCTGTCTTTTCATCCAGGTATATTTTTACAAGGTAAGATTCACCTTTTTTCATCCTCGACTCCTGCTGTGATACCGGCACAAAAATATGTTTCATCAGGCCCATGTCAAGAAAGGCTCCCGGAGGAGTAATATCCACAACTTCCATAAAAGCTATCTCACCTACCACTCCTTTTGGTTCCAGTGTAGTTGCAATCAGGCGGTTTTCAGAATCATGGTATATAAATACTTTTAAATCATCGCCTGGTTTAAGCCCGGCAGGCACGTAACGACTTGGCAGCAGTATTTCTCCTGCTTCACCACCATCAAGGTAAAATCCAAAATCTACATCTTTAACAACTTTGAGCGTATTATACTGTCCAACCTGAACCATATGATAAATTGAAGCGCAAAGGTAGTATTTGAAAACCTGAAACCTGAAAATGCTTATAGATTATTGATAATTAATGAATTGTTTGTACGTATTTATTTACTATATTTGAGCATAATAATATTTATATGAAAAAACTGTTATTTGTACTGGATTGTTGGGAATTGTTGCTGGAAGATTCGAGAAGGTCTTTGGACATGCCTTATTGATTATTTTTGGAACTAGATGATCGTCCTTGTAGTTCTTCATTTGTTCGTGATGAG
>CAIYVS010000016.1 GCA_903929655.1 uncultured Bacteroidota bacterium
AAATTTATAAAAAATACCAATCTGAACTCGCTACTTTCAAGACCAATTAATTGCTGATATGATAAATATTTCAGTCATTGGATATGATAATTTGTTTTGAATATATTCTAACCTATCCCTAAACTCTTGTACTGCTGCATCTATATTGGGTGCAGCAGTTATTGTTTTAAAATCTTCGCATTTAATCCTCTTTTCTTTTAGTTGTTCTTCTGTTGAATAAATTTCTTTCTCCATGTCTCAAAATTACATCTAATCAAAAAAATATCAGCATTTTTATTAGTAAGTAAAATTTCTCCCGTTATGATTTACCTACTAATCCCTTATACTTCAACCTAACACCACTACACCTTAATACTGTATCTTCAAATCTAACAGGGTCAAGGCTTTTGCGGGTATTATACCTATAAGCACATTCATTAGCGTATGCCTGTAAATGCTTAGGACTAACAAAGTGGTATGTGCCCATTACCATCCTATCAAAATGGCTAAATGCACCCTCTATTGTGTTAGTGTGCGCATGTCCGCGTACATACTCATTACGGCTATGGTCAACGCTTTCATGCGCTGCGTATTCCTTACCAACCGCAACATAAGTGTTTGCTGTATCGGTCATTAAAACACTTTCCGTATCTATGTGTTTGCGCACCATATCAGGCTCATTTTCGTTAGGGTCAACCACATCAAATCTAATAGCACCACCACGCTCAATATAGCCCGTAACGGCTGTTTTATTAGCCATTGCCGCATTTCTATCACCCTTAAATGATTTACGCTTTTTGTTGTTCATTGTTTTGGTCTTGCCACCTACAATAGTAGTATCCACTTCAACAACAACACCTTCACCACCTAATGCTTGTGGAGCTTGTTCTGCCATTGTTTCCCTGATACGATGTAATAAAAACCAAGCATTTGATTGATGTATTCCTAAGTCCCTGCTTAACTGCAAAGAACTAACACCCTTTTTATGATTAGCACATAAGTAGATAGCACCAAACCAAGTACGTAAAGGCAACTTTGTATTTTCAAATATAGTTCCAACAATAGCGGTAAATTTCTTTTGGCATTCTATGTTCCTACATTTATAGCCCCTGTTAGTCTTGTAAGGATTTTCACTATCACAATGAGGACAAGTAATATTTCCACCCCATCTTACATTCTCCCAATAAGCTATACATACTTCTTCATTCTTAAAGAAATCAAATAATTGTGGAAGTGTTTTGAATTGTGCAAACATAATTTTATCGCTTTGTTGGGATAAAGATAATATAAATATTGTAAACTCCAAACACTATTTAATACTTTTCTAAAATTAATTTCACAACCAATGACTTCTTTTGAAAAATTAGATAGAGTTCTAAGCCTATTGTCTGAAACGAATGATGCCCAAATTGGAAACAACATTGAAATTGCCAAACTAGATTTATCAGAAATAATTAATTTCTTAGAAAATGATAAAAAGAACCCATCAATATTTACCAGACATGAAATGGGTTTGATATTAGCTAAACTCACAAAAGATGAATACGTGTACTTCATTCCACATATCAATGTACTTGGATTAGAAAACAACACCGATAGATGGCAAATTTCTTTTGAAGGAGATGTATTTATTAAACAGGGAGGATATACTAAAAAATTTTTCGAAGAGAATCAGGCGAAAACATTAGCATCTTCCCAACCAATATTAGCTTCACGTCTGAATTGGTTGACTTTCCTAATAGCGGTTGGGACATTGGTAGCTGCTGTGTATTACATTCAACAGATTTGGCTAACTTTTCACATGCAGCCATGCCACTAACTAAATCCATGAATTTCTTTATAATATTTTTCATAAATAAATTATTTATTTAATCCCAAGTTAACGATAGTTACCAAAATTTTGCGTCTCTACGAGGTCAATGAATCATAACACGACTTGTTGCACTAATTCACTCTTATTCGGGTAGTCAGTATTGTAGTGCAGGCCACGGCTTTCTTTACGGAATTGTGCTGATTTGACGATGAGATAACCTATTGTAATGAGATTGCGCAGTTCGCAGAGTTGGGGTGATGGTGTTGTGGTTTTGTATAGTTCTTCTGTTTCATCGTGCAGGAGGTCTATACGGTGCATGGCCCGTTCCAGTCGCACATCGTTGCGTACTATGCCCACATAGTCACTCATGACCTGTTGGGTTTCTTTGAGGCTTTGTGTTATCAATATCATTTCCTGGGGGTCGGTGGTGCCGGAGGCATTCCAGTCGGGGACTTCGGTGTGGAATGGCAGGGAATCGATTTTTGCTGCGGCATCTTCTGCACAACGGTGTGCAAATACCAGGGCTTCGAGAAGTGAATTGGAGGCTAAGCGGTTGGCGCCATGCAGGCCGGTGCTGGAGCATTCGCCACAGGCATATAAATGCCTGATGGAGGAGCGGCCATATTCGTCTGTTTTGATACCACCGCAACAATAGTGAGCTGCGGGTGCAACGGGTATCATTTGTTTGAAAATATCTATGCCTGAGTCTTTACATCTTGCATAAATATTGGGGAAGTGCTCCATGAATTTTTCATGGCCCATGTGGCGACAATCGAGAAACACGTGTTCTGTGCCTGTGCGTTTCATTTCGCTATCGATGGCGCGGGCAACGATATCACGGGGGGCGAGATCGGCACGCTCATCATATTTTTTCATAAAGGCTTCGCCTTCTTTATTTCTTAATATGCCCCCATCTCCACGAACTGCTTCTGTGATAAGAAAAGATGGACTTACGCCCGTCTCGTATAGTGCCGTGGGGTGGAACTGGATGAATTCCATATTTTCTATGCGGCCCTTTGCACGGTATGCCATAGCGATGCCATCGCCTGTGGCAATTTTGGGATTGGTGGTGGTGCGGTATACCTGCCCTACTCCACCCGATGCCATAAGGGTGATGCAGGCGAGTATTTTTTCTATATTATTGGTATTGAGATTCAATGCATAAACGCCGTAACATTCAATATCGGGTGTGGACTTTGTAACGAGATAACCGAGGTGGTGCTGGGTGATGATATCGAGCACAAACCAGTGGTTATATATTTTGATGTTGGGGTATTTTTTTAGTTCTTCAACCAGTGCCCTTTCAATTTCAAAACCTGTTATGTCTTTATGATGGAGTATACGAAATTCGGAATGTCCTCCTTCCCTGCCGCGCAAATATTCGCCTTCGGTATCTTTATCAAAACGGGTTCCCCATTCTATGATCTCGTTTACTCTTTGGGGGCCTTCTTTTACCACTATATCTACTATCTCTTCATTGCAAAGGCCATCGCCTGCAATGAGTGTATCCTGTATATGTTTTTGAAAACTGTCGTGGTCAGGATCGTTTACAACTGCTATGCCGCCCTGTGCATATTTGGTATTGGTTTCGTCTGTATTTACTTTGGTAAGGATAGTTATGGTTTTATCAGGGAAACGGCTGGCTGTTTTAAGAGCAAAGGTGAGTCCTGCAATACCTGAACCTATGATAAGAAAATCTGTCTTCAACATGCGCTATTCCGATGGGAATAAAAAAAGCGGTTCCCGAAAGGAACCGCAAAGCTATGAAAGATGTTGGACACAGCAGAAGCTGTATTTATATAAATTAAAAACTGGAGGTAATGGTTGCTTTAACCCCGCTGAAGGCCGGCTCATAACGACAAACACCGCCGGCACAGTTAATACCGTCAACCTGTTTTACATATGCCAGAGCAAAACGGTGCGGCCCTTTGGTGTATGCTGCATACAGATTATAGTAATGATGGGCTGCAGGGTTTGCATTGTAAATACCGTTGTTATTTGGATTGTCCGCATTTTTGTTTGGGGCAAGATTATACATATCGGCAGCAGATATAGACCATTTTGGCGCTATATTATATTCCAGTATTGCATATACCCATGATCCATAATCTTCTTTGGTGCTCATATATTCCACTTCCATGCGCAGTGACTTTTTTGTGCTGAGCTTGTAGGTAGCCTCAGCGAATGGCGTTAGTGTCTTTACAAGTGGAAATGTGGCATCTACCAACTGGTAAACCACCCTGTTGTATTCCAGGTATTGTATTCCACCCTGGAATGCCCATGAGCCCTGGTTATTGTAAACCGCATCGCAATACAGTTCCCTGTATAATTTTACATTATCGAGCGTACTGATAGAGGTGCCTGTGAATGCAAGGCTCAGATTATCGTTGGGAGAAATAAGAACGTTTGCCGTACCTGCCATTTCGGAATAATCCTGGGATGCGGGTGTGTAACGGGACATGAGACGACCGGGACGGATAATGGCTATGATAGGCTGCCAGTTCATCATTCCGTTTGTGAGCGTTTCGTTAGGGGATGTACGCATTACAAATGCATCCGTGCGTTTGCCGTTAAGATTGATAGCAATACCTTTTTTCGCAAATCCAAGGCTTGTATATTCTACGTTGCCTGCTTTGTCAACGATATTGCCAACAGGGTCTGCGATGGCCTCGTGTGTTTTATAGGCACCTTCAACATACCATGTGAGGCTACCGAATGTAAGTAAATTGTATGCTGTAAAAGCGTACATATTGTACATGGGTTCAAATCTTTGTGCAAGAGGCAGGCCGTTTATTGTACTGGCCACGGCAGTTATGGATGACTGATCGAGTGTGCGGTTCAATACGCCTAATCCCGGTGAAAATTGCGCTTTACCGATGTGAAAATCGCCATCTGCATTCAGCACTCTTATTACAGGGCCATATCTTTGAGAAAGGTTATCCTGGTTGTTAGTGAGGTCGTTTTTCTTCTGCTGTCCTGTAAGGCCTTTTAAAGTAATGTGATCGCTAAGTTTATATTTTAGTTCGAAACCAACTAGTGCATTATCAATCAATAAACCACGATCTTCATAGGAACGGAAAAGAATGCCGCTGCCAACCTGGTCATATATATATCCTACTGTTATGGAAAGATCTTTAATTTCTTTATTCACAGACCATGCACCAAGCCCAAAATTGGTATTTGCCTGTGCCGGAACTTTGAGGTTTGAGTTATTGAAGGCGTCTGCACGTACAAAAACGGTAAAACCTTTATTATTGTAGCGGAGCCCCAACCAGCCTTCGCTACCACTTAAATATTGGTCATATAATGGATTTCCGGAAGCTTTAATTGAAGGATCGCTTTGAAAGAAGTTGAGGTTCATCATCAGGTCACCTGAAAGAGTGCCCTGCCCGTATGCAGTAATGGACAATAAAAATAAAATGTATAGAAAGCTTACTTTTTTCATTAAAAAGATTGTAAAGTTTTAAATTTTTCCGAAATTAGACCCTTTACCGAATTTTGGCAAGTTTTTCGCTTATTATTATTAAAAACAAATACTCATGAAGAAAATTATTGCAATATTAGCCAGTTTGTTTGTGTCTGCAAGCATTTTTGCACAATCTGAACTTCCTGATACCCAGATCAAAGACGTAAACAGTGGCAAAAAGGTAGCATTTAATGAAACTTTTACCAAGGGGAAGGTTACCTTGGTTAGTTTCTGGGCAACCTGGTGTGTACCCTGCAAAAAAGAAATTAAAAACATCAGCGCCAAGCTGCCTAACTGGCAAAAAGAAGTTGATTTTAATTATATGACCGTATCTATTGATGAGTCGCGTGCTGAAGGCCTGGTGCGCAGTTATGCTATATCGCAGGGATGGAAATTCCCTTTCTATATTGATCCAAACTCTGACCTTAAAAGGTCTTTGAATTTCCAGACAGTGCCTTTTACGCTAATTATTGACAAAAATGGTAAGGTAGCATTTATGCATTCAGGTTATGAAGAAGGTGGTGAGGAAGAGGTATTTGCCAAGATAAAAGAACTGGCTAAGTAATCAGTGCTTTTTCTTTATTGCCTTTCATTATAAGCATTACATCCTACTTGTTAGGATGTTTTTTTATAAAATACGCCAGGTCCGGGATACTTTAGTTTGATTTTTTACGTCTATATTATACTTAGTATGAACAAAGTATATAGAATATTTCTGTATTTTGCATTTATTGCTACCCCTATCGTGGTATCGGGGCAAGCAGCAGGTGTTAAAAAGCATTCTCCTCATAAAAAGAAGGCTAAAAAACACTGTGCCCCTGTTGCTCATATTAGCAGAAAGGCAAACGACAGTACAAAAAAAAGAGAGCAGGTAAACAGAATGCTGGATGAAAAAACGCATAACAAACCCTGGAAAAACAATATTCCCTTAAATGAACCTAAAAAGTAAAAATTGTTTTATGAGCTACCTTAGAATCAATTTGGTGCCTGGAATTGCTATGTTGTTTATAAGCATGGCAGCTATGGGACAATCGATCAATGAGCGGAAACAGGACCTGATACGGGAGATGCTGAAGGAGAAAATGCATCATGCCTATTACAATACCACAAATAATCCTAAATCGAAACTTACTAAAACCAGTGGATTTGATCAAAGAATATCTACTACAAGTTTGGGAGTAATGGAAGGCGAGGTGTCTCTTGCAGTGAACCCAAGTGATAGCAACAAACTGGTGCTGAGTTATATGGAAGAAAGCAGTGCAGGACTTAAATTCCCGGTATACTATTCTTCCAATGGGGGACAAACATGGACAAAAAGTACTTTCAGCACCTTGAACCAGCTTGGTTTGGATTTTCCGGGACAAAGCTTGGACGGCGGCGGCGATCCTGCTTTTGCATGGGATAAGAATGGCAAGGTTTATTTTGCCTGGATATACCTTACCATAAATGCAAGCCAGGACACCTTATTTTTTACGCTTAACTGGGCTTCCTCTACGAATAATGGTGTAACGTGGACCGTAGCAGCGGGAGCTAACCATTTTATAGGCCAGGGAGCAATAGACGCCATAAATTCCAATACACTAAACTATTTTGATGGCATTACTGACAGAGAGTGGCTTGCTGTGGACAACACAAACGGGCCGAACCAGGGAAACCTGTATTGCAGCTTTGTTAATTTTCCGGCAGGGAGTGCGCCTACAGTTGAAGCCATTAAAGTAAAAACACCTGCTGCCACTTCTTTTGGACCAATGGTTGCCGCATATACGGGAAGCAGCCAGTTTGGTAATGTGGAGGTGGACAAAAACGGAGTATTGCATATGAGTTGCGCAGATGTGGACAACAATCAAATGATACACCTCGCATCATCAAATGGCGGTGGTAGTTTTTCGAACCCTGTGATACTTGCAAACGGGACAAATTATTTTCCTCAACAGCAACAAAATGTTATTCAGACCAGGGAAAATGCTGCGCCCAACCTGGCGACAGACGGAGCCGGAAACTTACATATTGTGTGGAGTGATTACCCAGGTGGGGTTGTAAATTCTTATTATTCCCGATCTACGGACGGTGGCAATACCTGGGCCAGCCGTATGATAGACAGTTTTTTTTCTTTTAAGTTTACCGTTATGCCTACTGTTGCCGCCAGCGGTAATAAGATCACTATTTCTGTAACTGCCTATGGCGACTCAACTGATATCAACCCTGACTCTTCCAATTTTTATCAAATTGTTTCGATGGACAATGGCCAGACTTTCAGTAAGCCGGTTAAGGTATCTTCTTTCTTAACCAACTATACACAATATGCCAGTAATGCGAATGATTTTTTTGGCGACTATTTTCGTTCTGTAGCGTTGGGTTGCAATGTGTATGCTGCATGGAGCGATGGCAGACTGAACCTGGGGCCTAAAATTTATTTCTCAAAAACGAATGCCTGCTCTTTTGTTGACAGTAGCGCTACAGGTATCAGGGAGCTGACTAATGTAAACAGCAATATCAAATTAGAAAGCATATTCCCGAACCCGGCAAACAGTGTGGTAAATCTTAGTATCAGCGGAGCGGCAAGTGAGGATATTATGGTTGAGCTTGCTGATATCAGCGGCAAAAATGTAATGAAACAAAAATATACTTTACATGCAGGTACACAGCATATTTCATTGCCATTAAATGGTCTTAAAGCAGGGGTTTATATATTGTCTGTAATGGACAATAGCGTACTTGTGGCAACACGACAGCTTGTTGTGAATTAGTTTATTGAAGGTAAAGCAATGATCAGCTGCGCCTTCATGAAACTAATATTTATTACTTACCGTAGAAATGAAAACTGTTACCATACCCACAGAAATTACCCATATCAATGTAAATGCTATCGGTTGTTTTTGTGTAATAAGAAATGATAACAGGATGACAATCATCGTGTATCCCTTCAATATCCCAATAAGGTTTTGTTGAAATATCCAATGTATATACTTTACAAGCTGAGTAATTTAAAATAGTATCGCTTTGTGCATTTAATATAAAAACACTTATCAAAGAGTCGTTTGATGACAAAAATACATGAGCGGTGCAACTATTTGTTGTATCATATACATATCCTGAAGGGGAATAGTAGGCTCTGGTAAAAGACCCGGAAAAATTATTAGCTAAACGCGCCCTGACCTGATCTAAAGGATTATCTTTTTTGCATGATAGAATCGAGAAACATAGCAATATAAATGTAAAAACTAACCTCATAATATTGTTACTTACTTATGAAATCTCATTCAAGACATGCATAGAAAACTTATCTTTCGAACAGATAAAATTTTACTAAGCTCTATTTTTTCATCAGGGCTTCTTCCAGTACTTCTTTCATTTCTGATACGTAGTGGAATTTCATGCCTTTGATGTAGTCTTTGTTTATTTCTTCTACATCTTTCCGGTTTTGAGAGCACATAACGATGTCTTTTATGCCTGCCCGTTTTGCAGCAAGCAC
>CAIYVS010000017.1 GCA_903929655.1 uncultured Bacteroidota bacterium
AAAAACAATGAATACTGTTTTGCAGAAATAAAGAACTTATCAAAATCAAATGAGGGCTTTGGCAGGCCCAGATCGGTGAAAGTTTTATTATAGTATTCCAGGTTAATATGCTGAAGTAATAATAAAGTAGCATCATTATCAGAATCAGCTATCATGTAGTGCAGCAATTCTTTTATAGTATAGCTATGCCCTGGCGTCAGCGTTTTGGAAACATAATGTTGTGTTGGCAATTTAGGGTCATGTTTTTCAAACAACATCTTTTGCCCCAGCAGGTTATTATAATTCTCCGCCATTCGCAGATAAGTGAGCAGGATAGGCACCTTATTCAGTGAGGCCGGATGATATTGTTCATCAGCGTTAATAGAAGTCCATTCGCCATTCGAAAAAACCCTGATATAAACAGACGCTGTGCTCAGTGTACCTTTTGTTTTTTCAGATTCTATATAGCTTAACATTTCCTGTTTAATGTCGGCCATATTTTCGGACTCACATGCTTGTTCAGTATACAATACCGGGCTTATGTAATTAAATCCCGAAAGGCGGGCACTGCTTACACTACAACCGGGAGAAGATGGTTCAGGGTCATGAATGGAATACCTATTGTTAGAATTAGAAATTGCAGCATTTGCCGAGGCCTCTTTCAAACTTAAATTAAATACCACATAAGCAATAGCTCCACCTAAAAAAGCAGCTAAAATCAGATAATAAATTGGAATCCTTTTAACTAACATTGGCTAACAATTTAGTAAAAAGTATGATTATTTTGACACGAAATATTTTCATCATCACGTACCCATTATCAAAATTTTAAAGCCCTGTGTGCAGGTAAGCCCCGAAAATAATTATAACAGCGATACCGGCCTTTAGTAGAAATAAAAAACTGTCAGCAAAAACAGCTAGTTAATTCTTGCATTTTTCTATATATTACAATAGCCTCAAAGAATTGAGGCTATTGTAATAATTTGTGGAGCCGGCGGGGATAGAACCCAACCGCTAACGTATTGTGTATCAATAAAATAAAAAATCTTAAACCGTTTGCGCTCGAATTGCGAACTGTATTATTTACGAAAGAACTATGCTCTAATGTACAATTTTATATTCAAAGCGCCAAGAAAAAAGGCAACAATATTTTGCTGAAAACCTTATCCATTCAGGCTTTATCGATAATTTCAGCATGGAGAAAAACTAATGAACCGATAGCGGGGTGATAAGAAGGGACATAGGTAATATAGCCGTAATTATGAAGCTCATACATACATTTTGTATAGGTGGCTACGCTGATTTTGGCTTTCCTCATAACTGCCTTACGGGTGATAGAAAAGGGGCTTTGACAGTCGTTGTTAAGCCAGCACCCAAAAAGAACGAAATAAATACTCAAATGTCGTGAGGTTAACCTTTCATCGCTTTTAGCAGCGTAAAAGAATGCAGTCAAAATGTCTTTATTACCCTGCACTTGCATTTAATAATTTCTTAATCTCTGACCACTTATAATAATATACGCCCTCAATTTTAGAGGGTTGGAGTAAACCTTTAATGCGTAAACTGCTAATTGTGCCGTTTGATATGCCTAAAAGCTGTCTGACTTCTTTAGTACGTAAATACTCTTTTTGTTCGCCTTTGTGATGAGTGATAATCTCTGCTAAATCATGGAGCAGCGATTTTCTAAACGCTTCTAAATCGGCTTTGTTGATAACTTCGATTTCCATTTTTTTTGTATTTAATGAGGTTAAGTAAACACTAATTTTTCTCCTGTGATCGTATGCCATGCACTACCACAATCTTGTATCACTTCATCAAGTGTTGCAAAAAAGTAGAGATGTGCCATAGAATGAAACCCGCTCATGTTAACCAATCTCTTAACGACTGCTTGCTTGATACCTGGGTATTGAAAAACTGCTAACACAAAAGGGTTAGTATGAGGTATATCAAACTTATCTGCTGGGCTGCCACTCGCTATTGCATAGACATAGCTTCCAAGTTGAGAAACGATACGTTGGCTGTTCTTATCGCAGTAAACCTCTCCAAGTATCAGTGTTTTGTCTGTCTTCAAAACAATGTCAGGTATTATCGTTTTCCTTTCACCGTTTGGGATAGCCGTTTTTGCTGTAAGTGTTCCTTTCTTGGGGTTGCCCACTTTATCAAAGTAACTTAACATTAGTCTGATAGGGATATTGCGGGTATTTAGATAGCTCCAGAGTTTCAAAGAAGTAGTCACACAATTGAAGCGGTGGTAAAAATCACCTACAATGTAAGGGGTAGTTATTACTCTAATCTCTTCCTGAACGATGTTTTTATGACTGGTAAGTAACTCTACTGCAAGAGGCATATTCACATACATATTTTCCGTGTAGATAGCGTGGCTGATATTATTGCGGAAAGAACGTACATAACCTCTTTTGCTAAGGCTGCCGAGCATTTCCCTAAGATAGCCCGCAGACTTACCCGTTAACATCTGAAATTGCGAGCCTGTAAGAAAGCCGAACCTGTTGAGGTGTTCTATGATCTCCCATTGTAGCGCATTCAGTAATTCCATAGCCTTCGATTTAAGAGTTAAAACGCTGGGTTTTGTCCGTTAAAAGGGGTGTCATCTTCTGCTTTCTTTATCGTCTTCTTACCGCTTTTAGAAGCTCCAGAACGGGGAGGTGCAGGAGGGGGCGGCGGCGCACTTGTACCACGTGCAGGCTTGGCAAAAGATTGCACTTTGACATATTGCCCACTTTCCAACATGAGGTATCTATATAGCT
>CAIYVS010000018.1 GCA_903929655.1 uncultured Bacteroidota bacterium
CTTTGACGGAAAAAATAAAAATTAGATGCCAAAGATTACAAGTTTCTTCTGACTCATTATTGAAAAATAGAAATAATTTAAATGATTCAGTTACTTTAAGTAATAAAAATTGGATTTCGATAAATCAGACAAAAGATGAAAAAGCATTAAAATTAAAATCAAAAAAACTAATTATTTACCCATATTCTTTATCTAACAATTTATTAAAAGAAGTTCTGTTAAAAATGGGATTTAAATTTGTATTAACTAATGATATTAAAAAGGCAACTTTAATTATTGGCTTAAAAAAACATTTAAGACTAAATTTTAAATTAAAAAATTTGGCAAAACAAAAAAATATTCCAATTTATAGTTTAAATCAGGTCAGTTTGTATCAAGTAACAAAACTTGTGCAATTTATTAGTTCATAAACAATAAAAAAATTCTAAAATTTTTTCTTTTTCTAGTATAATTATATTTGTGTGAATGTGTACTGATTATTATAACTATATTTATAAAAGGAGAATTTCAGATGGAAGATAATCTAACAAGATTACAAAATATTGTAGCTAAACAATTAGGAATTGATGCAAGTAAAGTTAGACCAGAAGCAGACTTTGGAAAAGAATTAGGTGCTGATTCATTAGATGTTGTTGAATTAGTAATGGCAATTGAAGAAGAATTTGAAATGGAAATTGAAGATCAAGCGGCTAGTCAAATCGCAACTGTTCAAGATGCTTTAGATTATATTGAAGGAAGATGGAATAAAGACTAATTTCAATCATATAAATATAAAATAGTCATCTAAAAAAGTATCCATTTTTTTAGATGACTGATTTATATTCTCAAACCTAGATAAAATAAGGCTTTGTAGTTGTAGAACCCTTTAAAATCGGGAATAAACGATAAAAATTACAGCAATTTGAAAAATATGTAGATCAAGAGTATTAAAATTCAAGGTTTAATAAAAAGTACTGATTCTATGAAAAAAGTATAGATATTAATAAATTTAAAATTTTAATTCATCTATATTATCGATACTTTTTAGCCTTGATTTCAATTTTATTTTCTCGAATTTACTAGAAACCTATTTTTAATATTGATATATATAAATTTTCCAAAATGAACAGGATTTTTAATGAAATTCGAACAATTTTACATGACAAATTTAGTTTTCACTATGATCAAATCCAGGCTGAAACAGAATTTGAATTAGAACTTGGAACGGATTCGCGAGAGATGCTTGAATTATTAAGCGAATTTGAACAAGCTTTTGAGATTCAAATAAGTCAAGATGATATTGATAAAATTATTAAAGAAGGGAAAATTTTAACAATTCAAGATGTTGTAGATTATATCAAAGAAAAAAAAAGTCTTTAAAATTATTTAAAGTCAAATTTCTTCGAAAATCCATTTGTTGATTTTATTAATAAAATTTAGGATCCAAAAATTTTAAATAAGTCTTGTCTAATTAATAAAAATTTAGTAAGATAAAGAGTATAGTTAGCTCTCTAGCTTAGAGATTGAATAATTAAATCCGGGATATAGCTCAGCTTGGTAGAGCACCTGCTTTGGGAGCAGGGTGTCGTAGGTTCAAATCCTACTATCCCGAATAGTTCTTATTTGTTTAAAATAAATGATAAATAATGGATTGTTATTAATAAAAGGAATGGTTCTATAAGAATTAAAAAAAATTATAAAAAACTATTGATAGAATTCAATTTATTTTTTATAGTATAAAATTGTAAATTATAGTTGTTACCTGATTAGAATTCTATTATAGTTTTCAATTCAATTATTTATTAACTTGATACTAATTCAAAATTACTAATGAGTTTAGATGAAAAATTTATTCCAGTTCAAACTTCTTTTTATGAGATGGTAGGCAATTTCTTTCAACAAATAGCTAAATTCTTTGGATATCCGGAAAATCCTGGAATGCCAACTATTTATGATGTTCCTAGTGAATTGTACGCTAGATCACAATTTCTTGATAATCTTCCAAACCATCGAACTTTTTGGCCACCTGTTCAACGACCAGAAACGTGGTTTGAAATGATATTTGGCCCAGCTCCTAAAATTGAAGCAGTTCCAAAATATATATATGAAAGCAAGGAA
>CAIYVS010000019.1 GCA_903929655.1 uncultured Bacteroidota bacterium
CACTTATCCACATTTTCCGCTTTTAAAAAAATACCGGAAAGCGGAAATTTCGATTGTTAATTATTGATAATCAAATTTTTATGAAACAATCTGGCGGAACGGAAACGGAAAAAACCGGAAAAAACCGGAAATTTGAATATGGATAGTAAAAAACGGAATTAGGTTCTGTTTACGGTAATCTCTATTTTTTTACATCCGCATCACGGCAATTCTTTAGTCCGTCGAATCAAAGTTCAGACAATCTTGCACACATCTTAATAACATTTTTGTTTACTTTTTTATTAATCTGTCAATATTACCTACATTTCATAAATGAAACTAAAGCCAATTATCTATATAGCCTCCGGTATTGTAATTGCATTAATTGCTGTAGCATCCTATTCATTTAAGCCTACAAGCCCCCTGGAATCCCCGGTGGAAGTGCAGAATGACGGGAAACTGCAATACAAGTGGTCGGTACCGGATGTGCCCAAATCCATGACATTTGCAGGTGAGCGTGTGCCTTTGGAGCGTAGGGATGTGTGTGAGCAGTTTCAGCGGGAGCTCCTGGTGAATTATTATTACGAGAGTGGCACACTTTACCTGCTGCTGCAGACAACACGCTATTTTCCATTGATAGAAGAAAGGCTAAAAGCCAATGGCATACCTGACGATTTTAAATATCTCTGCGTAGCCGAAAGCGCCCTGCAGAATGTAACATCAAAAGCCGGTGCCGTAGGTTTCTGGCAGTTTATGAAAGATACCGGGCCTAAGTACGGATTGATGATAAATGATGAAGTGGATGAGCGTTACAATGTGCTAAAAGCCACAGATGCTGCCTGTCGCTATTTTAAAGATGCTTATGCAAGGTTTGGCACATGGACAGGAGCAGCGGCCTCCTATAATTGCGGACTAACAGGCTTTGATAATTTTTCAACATATCAGCGTACTACGGACTATTATAACCTGCAACTGCCCGATGAGACCATGCGTTATGTATTTCGCATACTTGCCCTGAAATATATCCTTACACAAGCCGATAAGCTGGGCTTTGTAATAGCTGCGGGTGAAGCCTATAAACCATATAAAACGCGCAATACAGCAGTTACAGCATCCATACCTGATTTAACCCAATACGCGATAGATAACGGAACTAATTACAGGACATTGAAAACACTCAATCCCTGGCTGCGTAATCATTCGCTTACGGTGAGAGACGGGCAATCTTTTGATATACAATTACCTGCGGGAAATTGATACGGGGTCTTGGAATAATTTTATTCTAAGTAAATTGTAGCTGCTGCATTTTTTAATTTAAAGGAATGAGTTCAGAAAATCGCGGTTTTGAAGGGAAGCGAAATTTTAAATCTAAAGCAAATGCCCCGAACTTTGCAGAAAGGATGGGGGCACTGGCTAACCTGCCACGATTTTTTAAACTGGTCTGGAAGACCAGTCCCCGATTCACAATAATCAGTTCCTTATTGCGTATTGTTCGTGCAGCAATACCTCTCGCTATTTTATATGTCGGTAAACTCATTATTGACCAGGTTGTATTGCTGAGTCACAGCAACGGAAATATTTCAACACATCGTTTATGGCAACTGGTAGCAATTGAATTCGGATTGGCAATCATATCAGATGTTTTAAACAGGGCTACTACTTTAACCGATGGTTTGCTTGGAGACTTGTTTTCCAACTATACTTCTGTTAGGATCATGAATCATGCAGCTACTTTGGATTTAGACCAGTTTGAAAACTCCGAGTTCTATGATAAACTGGAGCGCGCACGGCAACAAACCGTGGGGCGTACCATGTTATTAAGCCAGGTTATGAGCCAGGTACAAGACCTCATAACGATGGGTTTCCTATCGGTTGGACTTGTGGCCTTCAACCCATGGTTGATCTTTTTGCTGGTTGTCGCTGTTATTCCGGCTTTTATTGGAGAATCCTATTTCAATGACAGAACTTATATGCTTACCCGGAGCCAGACCCCCGAACGCAGGGAACTGGATTATATAAGGTATATAGGTGCAAGTGATGAAACTGCAAAAGAGGTAAAGATATTCAACCTTTCAGGTTTCATTATAGAGCGTTTTAAAAAATTATCAGGAAAGTTTTATAAAGATAATAGCCGTTTATCTATAAAGAGATCTGTCTGGGGAACCTTGTTTGCTGTTATAGGTAGTGCCGGATATTATGCAGCCTATATAGTAATTATTATAAAAACAGTTACAGGAGACATAAGTATCGGTGAACTGACTTTTCTTGCAGGTTCTTTCCGGCAGTTAAGGAGCCTGCTTGAAGGGATACTGAGCCGTTTCACAAGTGTATCGCAAGGTGCTGTGTATCTGCGCGATTTCTTCGATTTCTTCGAAATTAAACCTAAAATAGTTGTTTCATCCCAACCGCGTCCTTTCCCAAGGCCCATACAGCAAGGTTTCATTTTTGAGAATGTGGGTTTTAAATATTCCAATTCTGATAAATGGGCAAACCGTAATTTAAATTTCACATTGCATGCCGGAGAAAAACTGGCATTGGTTGGCGAAAACGGCGCAGGAAAAACAACCCTCGTAAAATTACTTGCACGTTTATATGACCCCACTGAAGGACGCATCCTGCTGGATGGTCATGATCTGAAGGGCTATGGTATTGTTGAATTAAGAAAGGAGATAGGGATCATTTTTCAGGACTATCTGCGTTATCAAATGTCGTTTGCCCAAAATATAGCAGTCGGCAATATTGAAGAAATAGAGAATCGTGAACTTATTGAACGGTCTGCACAAAAGAGCCTTGCTAATATGATCGCTGAAAAATTAGCTGGTAAGTACGATCAGGCTTTAGGCAGGCGTTTTAATGAAGGAGTGGAGCTTTCCGGTGGTGAATGGCAGAAGATAGCCCTTGCAAGAGCTTATATGAAAGATGCCCAGATCATGATATTAGATGAACCTACAGCCGCTTTGGATGCAAGGGCAGAATATGAAGTATTTCAACGTTTTGCAGAATTGGCAAAAGGTAAAACGACAGTGGTCATATCTCATCGTTTTTCTACGGTACGGATGGCCGACCGTATTTTGGTTCTTGAAAAAGGAAGGATGATAGAAGAAGGAAGCCATGTAGAATTATTAGAGAAAAATGGCCGTTATGCAGAGCTATTTCATTTACAGGCCCTTGGGTATCAATAAAGAATTTGCGAAATCAGGCTTATTTGTAAAAATCTCCCTTCATTTCATTAGTTTTAAACAAAGTTTTTTTTGTGCGCTTAATAGCTGCCATATTTGTTGTAGTAATTACTTTAGGATTTGTTTATTTGCTGGCCGGGCCTGTAGGTACAGTACCTGCATTGGGCCCCCTGCTGGATCCTGTAAACGGCTGCTGGGCAAATGCAGAGCCTGTAAATAAAGATTTTACACAGGCTATCAAAATACCTTCTATACAAAATCCTGTTGCAGTTTGGTTTGATGAGCGTTTGGTGCCGCATGTGAAAGCCGCAAACGATCATGACCTCTATTTTGTACAGGGCTATATTCATGCTTATTTCAGGTTATGGCAGATGGATATGGAAACCCGTGCCGCCGCAGGCCGGATATGCGAAGTTATCGGAGACAAAGCGATGAAATTTGACCGTACCCAGCGAAGGAAAGGAATGGTCTATGCCGCAGAAAATTCCCTGAAAGCTGCGGAGGCCGAACCCAGCACAAAATTGATGCTGGATGCCTACACTGCGGGCATCAACGAGTTCATATCCCGGTTAACTTATAAAGACCTGCCAATTGAATACAAACTAATGGGCTTCAAACCTGAGGCATGGAATAATATTAAGAGCACCCTCCTTTTAAAATATATGGCGGATGATCTGACCGGTTACACAGAAGACATTCCGCTTACCATACTCAGGGACGCACTTTCTCCGCAGGATTTTAATTTTCTCTTTCCTGAAAAAATAAGTGGTAGTACACCAGTCATACCAGCGGGTACTGTTTTCGATAAACCATCTTTATCCAAACCTCCAGTGCCAAATGACAGCGTGTGGGCACATTTCAAAGCTTCGGATTATGCAGTTAAGAGAACTGAAGGCACCGGCAGTAATAATTGGGCACTGAGTGGTGCCCGTACCCAAAGCGGGGCCGCTATTCTTTGCAATGATCCGCATCTGGGTCTCAATCTCCCCTCACTCTGGTACGAAATACAATTGCAGGCACCCGGAATAAATGTTTATGGGGTTTCCCTGCCGGGTGCGCCGGGAGTGGTAATTGGTTTTAATGACAGCATCTCCTGGGGCTTTACCAATAATTATAGAGACGTAAAAGATTTTTACCTCGTTAAGCCCGTGGAAGGCAAAGCAAATGAATACTGGTTTTCAGGCAAAGAATTGAATTATACAGATAGGGTAGAGCGCATTGCCATAAAGGGCAAAGCAGATTTTATTGATACAGTACATTATACCATACAGGGGCCTGTAATGTATGATGAACATTTTTACGGCCCCGGCGATCTGAAAGCGCCCTTGGCTATGTGCTGGATGGCACACAGGGCAACCAATGAATTATTGTCTTTGTATGAACTGAACAGGGCAAAAAATTATCCCGGCTTTGTAAACGCCATACTAAATTTTCAGTGCCCGGCACAGAATATGGCCTATGCAGACAGGGCCGGGAATATTGCTATCTGGGGCCAGGGGCAGTTTGTAAATAAGTGGAATGAACAAGGCCGCTTTGTTATGAATGGTGCAGACAGCTCCGCTCTTTGGAAGGAATTGATCCCCATGCGCGAAAATCCGCATATACTCAATCCTGCACGGGGTTTTGTGAGTTCGGCCAATCAATCGGTCACAGACAGCAGCTATCCTTATTATTACAATGGCTATTTCTACGAGTTCCGCGCATGGCGCATTAACCAGGTATTGAAAGGCCTGCAACATGCCACAATACCGGATATGTTTAAACTGCAGAATGATACTTATTCTGTACTTGCTGCAAATACATTGCCCATCATGCTCAAATACCTTTCGCCTGCCGATATGAACGCCGAAGGAAAAAAGATATTTGAGGAACTGAAGAAATGGGATTATAATTTGTCTGCAGAAAGTATAGCAGCCACCGCCTACCAGCTTTGGTGGGGGAAATTGTATAATGATATATGGAGGGATGATTTTCAGAACATACCAGTCACACTGTGGCCATCAGATGAAAGGACCATGCAAATAATGCAAACAGACACCGGATCTAAATTTTTCAATAACTGGAACACCACTATCATTGAGCATTTAAGTGATATGGTATTGCTAAGCTACGCTGAGGCATTGGATAGTTTGGTTAAATTGGAAGGAAATAATAGGGCAGAATGGTATAAAGCAAAAAATACCACCATCACTCACCTTGCAAAATTAGCTCCATTCAGTTATCCCGGACTGAAAATAGGAGGCTGGGGCAATACTGTAAATGCCGCAAAAGGAGATCACGGACCATCCTGGAGAATGGTAGTGCAAATGGGTAAGGAAATTGAAGCCTACGGAGTTTATCCTGGCGGACAATCAGGTAATCCGGGCAGTAAATACTATGCAGATTTTTTACAAAACTGGGTGGAGGGGAAATATTACCAATTACAATTCTTCCCCGATTTGGATAGAAAAAGCTATATAAAAACCAGGTATGTATGGAATATAGAAACAAAATAATATGCGCCTGATCTTTACGACCTTGATGATATTGGTTTTTGCAGCCATAGGCGAGCAGTTCTGCCCCTGGTGGATAATTGCGATTGTCTCTTTTATATTTGGCTTTATGACCGACCTGAAAAGAGGACATGCGTTTGTAGCGGGTTTCCTCGGCATTGGCATTTTCTGGCTCATATTGGCATTGTGGCACGATATCCCCAACGAACATATACTATCGCAAAAAATGGCATTCCTCTTTCATTTGCCAAACTATGCTTTATTTATCCTTGTTACAGTGCTGCTAGGTGGCCTGGTGGGTGGATTGTCGGCGCTGAGTGGTATCATGCTCAGAAAAGTTTTGTAATTTTAACCTCTAATTTATTTCATGTCCATACGTGTTCAGCGTTATATAGCAATACTCTCGGTAATACTTTTTCTTGTAAAAATATATGCCTGGTACCTGACCCATTCTGTTACCATTTTTACAGATGCCATGGAAAGCACGGTGAATGTTATTGCCGGTTTTATAGGCTTGTACAGTGTGATATTGGCCGCTAAACCGCGAGATAGTAACCATCCTTATGGCCACGGTAAGGTGCAATTTGTAACCTCTGCCATAGAAGGGGCCCTGATCATGATTGCAGGTCTGTTTATTGTTTATGAGGCTATTGCCCAATTGGTTGATGTTAAGCCCCTGCACAAACTGGATGTCGGTATCTGGCTGATATTAGGTACAGGCATAATTAATTTTTTTGTTGGCCGTTTTGCAGTTAGTCATGGAAAGAAATACAGGTCTCTTGTAGTAGAGTCTGCCGGGCAGCATCTTTTGTCCGATGCCTATGCCACAGCTGGCATAAGCATTGGAATTCTCATGGTGATATTTACCAAATGGGTATGGCTGGATAGCGTGGTGGCTTTATGCTTTGCAGTAATCATTTCAATTACGGGTTATAGGGTGCTCAGGCGCTCTATGGCTGGTATTATGGATGAAGCAGATGAAAAACTGCTGAAGGAAGTGGTAGATTTTTTACAAAAAAACAGGAGAGATCAATGGATAGACCTGCATAATCTGCGTGTGATACAATATGGCGATATACTGCATATTGATGCGCATATGAGCCTGCCCTGGTATTATTCTATAGCCCAGGGCGCAAAAGAGATAGATGCACTCGAGGAGCTTGTGAAAACACATTTTGGAAGCAAAGTGGAACTGTTTATCCATGTAGATGGATGCCTCAGCTATCAATGTAAACTCTGCGCAGTAAAAGAATGTCCTGAGAGAAAAGAAGTATTTATACAACAGGTGGAATGGAATATGCATAATGTACAAACCAATGCCAAGCATGGTGAAGCCCTGAATTAATAAGATATGGTACGGATATTTTTCGGCTATGTTTTTCTTGCATTTTACCTGCTTTGGGTATCTTACAGGCTATTTATCAGGCGCGACCTTAAACAGCATAAAACAGATTTTTATGCACTTAGCTTTTTTGCTATTGTTTGGATTTTGATTTATCTTTTTTGTTTCTGGGAAAGAAGTGTCTTTATCTAATAATGATACCTGCATTGAATGATATGCAATCTCTTATCTTTTAC
>CAIYVS010000020.1 GCA_903929655.1 uncultured Bacteroidota bacterium
CAACAATAAATAATATAAATTTAATAATACAATTATTTTATAATGTTATTCATTTTCCGCTATCAGGGCTTCTTTTGCATCTTCCTGGCTACTGCTTCCAGGGTTTTATAAAAATCTTGTCCATATTTCCTGATCAGGGAGTCTTTTAGGAAGATATAGACCGGAACTTTTAGCTGTTTACCCAGTTTACAAGCTGGTTTGCACAAGCCGGGGCGAGGTTCATAATTTACCAGTTCATAGCTGTCTGATTCTTTGATGCGGATGGGATATAAATGACAGGATATGGGTTTCTGAAAATCTACTGCTCCTTCTTTCCATGCTTTTTCTATTCCGCATTTCACAATGCCCAGTTCATCTGTATAGCCATATGCACAAATGCCGCCATTGATGGTGGGTGTAACATAGCCAAACTCATCATCCATGGTATGGGTGCCTTGCCTGTCTATCTCTTTAATATATTCTTTAGACAGGTAGGGCTTTACTTTAGGATAGATACGGGCGAGGACCTTTGTTTCTTCTTTGGTGAGGGGCGCCCCGCAATCACCATCTACACAGCAGCCACCCTTGCATTTGTTCAGGTCGCAGACAAACTGCTCTTCCACTACTTCGTCACTCAGCAACACATTGTCTATTGCAATCATAAATCATTTAATAATTGAAAGAGCAAAAGTACGAATATACATTTACACGCCAGAATCAGATACGAGAACTTTGGGCTAAAGCCCTCTTTATTATTTTAATCAAGTACCCCGCCCTAAAGGACGGCGCAATTGTTTACATATTTCCTTAACATCCCCCTACCCCCTTCGCTATGCACAAAGCCAACGCTAAAGGGGGAATTCCATCGCGAGTAGCTGCTCTTGTCTTCGGAAAAAGGCAACGCGGTGTAAAGGACGGACCTACAAATAAAGGCATTGCTTCATGACCAGCATTACATATTAATATAAGTCATCAGCAGGTTGAACCTGTCTTGCATATTTTCGTCTTTGGAGTATTCGCCATATACTTCTTTTACTTTGTAGTTATGCCGCTCCATAGCGGCCACTACTCCCTGCAGGTCGCCCTGGTTTGTTTTTATAGTAAGCTCCAACATCCCCGTTTCGGGCAGGGTCCTGAGTTGGGTATTGGTAATGCTTACATCTTCATTCTCACAGATACGTGCTATCTCGTAAAGGGTATAGTTGCGGGGGGCTATTTCAAGAACGATGATGGCGCCGGCTTGTTGAAGGCCGCCAATCTCTACTACAAAACCCATTAAAGCTTCCCGCTTAATAGTGCCCACATAATTGTTCTCATTATCAACAACAGGTATAAGCGAAAGATTTTGAGTATACGCCAGCCGCATGGCTTCGTAAGGATGTGCTTTTGCCAGTATTGCCGGACGGTAAGTGAGGAAATCTGCAAGTAAGAGTGGTGAACCGGGGTTTGCCCAGTCCAATAAGTCGCTTTCTCTTACGAGTGCCATGTATTTTTCATCGGCTATGAGCGGCAATGCATCCAGGTTGTTTTCTTCCATCAGTTGGAGGGCCTGGTTGCCGGTATCATGGAGTGATAAAACAGGAACTATAGAGGAGATCAATTTTTCTATTAACATTTTCCGAGCTATTCTAATACGCCTAAATATAGTAACGCAAAATCCGCACCAAATTGTACATTTTTTTTGATAGATAAAAATAATTTAGGTATAATTATTTGTGCTATCTTATTCGTCCACACTTGCAAGCCTTCTTCGATGTTG
>CAIYVS010000021.1 GCA_903929655.1 uncultured Bacteroidota bacterium
GGAATAGCAGATGTCAATATTGCATCAAATGCGTCATTAAAAAAATAAATAAAATTATCAACTCACATAATAACTGTAGCTTTTTGTATTAAACTTTCCAGATTGAGTACTCATCTTTTCACAAGGTTCTATTCCGTTTACGATGACTTAAACCAGATGTGACTTAATTGTATCAAGGTATGTTACTATCACTCATAATAAATTACTAATTTGCCCTAAATTCACATTTACAGGCCATTTTTTGAATTTTACCTTTTGATTTTTTACTTTTTATGCAAAGTATTTTAGTAATAGATGATGAGCGTGCCATACGCAAAACCCTTTGCGAAATATTAAGTTTCGAAGGTTTTACAGTGGATGAAGCCGCCGATGGTGTTGAAGGGATAAAGAAGATAAAAGAGAACAATTACGATTGCATACTCTGCGATATCAAGATGCCCAAAATGGATGGCCTTGAGGTGTTGGATATAGCCAGGGTAGAAAAACCAGACATTCCCTTTATCGTCATTTCAGGCCATGGAAATATTGAGACTGCAGTGGAAGCTGTGAAAAAAGGCGCTTACGATTTTATCTCCAAACCTCCCGACCTGAACCGTTTGCTGATAACCATCAGGAATGCGATGGACAAAAAATTGCTGGTTACAGAAACAAAACAATTGCGAAAACGCATCAGCCGCGGCTATGAGATGGTAGGTGAGTCGGAGGGCATGAGGAAAATAAAAGACACCATACAAAAAGTGGCGCCAACTGATGCACGTGTACTTATAACCGGTGATAATGGCGTGGGCAAAGAACTGGTAGCACGGCGCATACATGAGCTGAGCCAACGTGCCAATGGACCTATTGTAGAGGTGAATTGCGCAGCCATACCTTCTGAGCTGATAGAAAGCGAACTCTTCGGGCATGAAAAAGGTTCTTTTACCTCAGCAATCAAGCAGCGCATCGGAAAGTTTGAACAGGCTAATGGAGGTACTTTGTTCCTGGATGAAATAGGGGATATGAGCCATGATGCACAGGCAAAAATGCTACGTGCCCTGCAGGAAGGCAAGATAACCCGGGTAGGCGGCGATAAGGAAATAAAAGTGGATGTGCGTGTTATAGCAGCCACCAATAAAGACCTGCTGAAAGAAGTGGAAGAAAAGAAATTCCGGCTGGATCTGTATCACCGCCTCGGCGTTATCATCATACATGTGCCATCACTGAATGAACGTAAAGATGATATACCCATGCTGGTAGAGCATTTTATGAAGGAGATAAGCGACGAATATAAACAGGCCCCCAAACAGGTTGACGCTGACGCCATGAAAGCATTGCAGAACTATAACTGGACGGGTAATATACGCGAGCTGCGGAATGTAGTGGAACGCCTTATCATCTTATCAGACAAGACCATTACAAAGAAAGACGTGGAGCTTTACACACCAAGGGTTTAAGTAATTGACTTTGTAGGTTTATGTTCTAGCCTAAGTCATCCAATATTTTCAACATAGAAGTGAAATAACACTACGCCCAGCAGGGGGAATGACCTGATTTTATCAAAGACCGAAAGAAAAGCCCAGTCCAAATTCTAAACCGCCCGGTGAAATAATTTTTAGCACATTCTCGCTGTTCTGAGTCAATGTCTGTCCGGACATTACTGTATACTTTGCAGCGCCCAGCGGCGCAGCATAGCCCATCTCCAGGTAAAACCTGTTTTTGCCACTGCGGCCAAGATTATAGAATTTATAGGCTGTAAAAAATAAGTTTGTCACCGATCCTAATGTCAAAGTTACTTTTTCAGAATTACTGTTTGTAGTTTCAAGACTTAGCGGCATATTTGTTGCGCCGGTGCTATAGCTAAGGCCGGCTCCTAAAGCCCATCCTTTTTTGTCCGCGTCGAAATAATACCGTGCTTCGCCATACGTTTTATATCCCCAGCTACCTTCCCCTATTCCGGCGCCTAATGAAACGGCATTACCTACAGGTAGTTCAAGGTTCAAACCCAGTAAGCCACATTCATTATTGATACCCGTACTGAAACCTATATAAAAGGGGGCATCACCAGCCCCGGTTCCACTACTATAACTTGCTCTCTGTGCCTGTAGTGGTTGAAAACAGGCTAACATTATAAATACCGTCAGACAAGATGCCGCTCTTTTCATTATATATGCTTTTTACCTTGTAAATATACTATTGAAAAAGAAACCACAATATGACTTAAAGATAAAACAAATAGCGCCGCATCATAGGATCACGCTGACAAATTCAGAGCATGCCCCTATAAAAAAGACGTGTAGCTACACACAGCAGTAGCCATTTTTAATTAGCTCCTAGTATTGGTCTACGCGGCAATAGGGATTTAAGTTATTGTCCTGCTGATTAGGATAAAATGTACTCAGGCATATAACAGATCCGTTGTCATAGAATATATTGAAAGGATAGCCCTGTGTATTAATCGTTCTCGACAATTGATAATTATCCATTGAATAGCCCTGTATCATTTTATTGTTATAAATAGCTCCATAGATCACACGGCCGGCATCATTAAGATCAAAGTATATGAATGTCAGGTTGCCGCTTTGCAGCGACGACTTAAAACTGAGGTCGCTATTAAAGATATTACCCCTGGCGCCACTTATAAAACTGCTTCCGTCAGCATACATTGCAAACGTCTGGGCGCCTGGATAATGGCTATTTTCAAATAGTTGTCTTGTACTGTCATAGTCTCCCATTGCGTCAAAGCTCATATTGAAAGCAATACTGTTATCCTCGTCAACCCCCAAAAATTTTGAATTAGTTCCGGGTATCAGTTTCATTCGTGGTGCAAAAAGGTAGAGATCTTTCTGGCTTATTTGAGTTTTCGTGTTACGGCTGTAAGAGCTCACATTTCCTTCAAGGGCACTTACAAACAAAACACCATTGTTGTAGCTCACACCCCATAATTCCCCACCCACATTTATCTGGTCTATCAGGCTCAGCGTTGTTGCATCATAAATATAAATCCATCCGTCATACCTCGGCACATAAAGCTCTCTTGTGCCATTATAAGTACCGACATCCCCATGGCCCCTTGTTGTAGCATTAGTGCTTATCTGTTGCAACATTTGTTTATTTACTACGTCATATAACGCAATGTTATTGTTAGTGCCAAAAATATATAAATAGTGGCTGCTTTTATCATACACCGCATTGACAGGATTCATTAGAATTGTATTCGGTCCGGCCTTTATGCATGTTTGCTTATTGCTTATCGGCCACAGGCCATAGTTAATATTGGGTAGGTTTGCTATTACAAAGTATTGTGCATATTGGTCTAGGGGTAGGGTGTCTACATATGAGTTAAGGGTATTGTTAACTACAATTGTATCTAAATAGGGGTATACTTCCAGCATAGTATCGGTGCATTTTACAATGCGATAGCTGCCTACCTGGCTACTATCCAGTTTGGTCCAGTTCAGCGTAACATGATTCCCTGAAATTACCAATGGTTGCAACACAATGGGTCCAACTGTAGATGTATGGTTATTATTAGAGCCCGGCAAAGGAACGTTTTCAATCCTTTTGCAGGAAACAAAATATAAGGCCGTAAGCAGTACTATCAGTAGGGTTTTATTGCTCATCGTTTGTTGTTTTATTAAAAACAAATATAAACAAATCAGGTATTTTTTTCAGTAAGTGCTACTAAACAAAAGGGCAGCCTTTTTTAGACCGCCCTTGTAAATATTTAAAAACTCATTGCTCTGTTTTCTGCTATTGGCTATCTTTTACACCCCCACCATCAGCGGCATCAGCAGCATCAGCACATCTTCATTCTCTACTTTATCTATGGGTCGGAAGATACCTGCCCTTGTAGGGGTGCTCAGTTCCAGGTTCACTTCATTGCCATCTATATTGTTTACCAATTCCACCATCAGTTTGGCATTGAAGGCTATTTTCATATCCTCGCCTGTGTACTGGCAGCTCAATTTTTCTTTACCCTCGTAACTGAAATCAATATCCTGTGCACTGAGGTTTACAGAATTACCATTGATGTCCAGCACCACCTGGTTAGTGGTTTTGTTGGCAAATATGCTGACACGGCGCAGGGCGCTTACAAAATCATTGCGGTTGATGGTGAGCTTATACGGATTATCCTGTGGTATTACCGCTTTATAATCCGGGAAGCGTGCATCTATCAGGCGGCAGCTCAGGCTCAGCTTATTAGTGCTTACAAATAAGTGGCTGCTGTTGTATGATAATTGCAATTGGGTCTCATCGGCAGGCAGTGTGGCGCGTAATTGCTGTAGTGGTTTTTTAGGCACTACAAAACCATCCTGTGCCGGGCATACCACATCGGTTCTCTTAAATTGCACCAGCCTGTGTGCATCGGTAGATACAAAGGTGATACTGTCTGTAGCCAGCTCAAAATACACACCTGTCATAGCGGGGCGTAAAGTATCTGTGCTTACTGCAAACAGTGTTTTATTGATGCTTTCCAGCAATGCTATGGACGACATGGTGAAATTGCTTGTGTCGCCGGGTGCCGGTTCTTTGGGGAAATCATCTGCCTTCTCACCACCAATGCGGTACTTGCCCACATCGCTGCTCATTTCTATGCTCAGGTCCTGTTCGTTAATACTGAATGTAATAGGTTGCTCCGGCAGGTTCTTCAGGTAGTCTACCAATATCTTGCTGGGTATGCATATGCGGCCATTGCCCTGTGCATCGTTCACATCCATCTGCACACGCATCATGGTCTCCAGGTCGGTGGCTGTGAGAGTAAGGGTATTACCCTTCAGCTCAAACAAAAAGTCTTCCAGCACAGAGAGCACCGTGTTAGCGCTTATAACGCCGCTTATCTGCTGCAGGTTTTTGAGCAGAGCGGTTGAAGTAACTATAAATCTCATTTTTAATATGTCTTATGAAACAAAGATAATCGTTTGCACTAATTATCCGTAGTCCTGTGGATATTTAAGTAAAAACAGGGGAAAACCCGCAAAAAGAGCACTATAGAAGCCCCAAAATGGACCTTATTTAAAGGTAAGATCAATACGCAAAACAATAAAACCTGTGGATTTTACAACTTATTTATAAGATCATGTAATACGTATGGCTGTCAATGTATTTATCTTTATCCTAACATGAAGTTTTATACTGTTTTTA
>CAIYVS010000022.1 GCA_903929655.1 uncultured Bacteroidota bacterium
CAAGTACCAAGGCATTGGCTGTTACTCCCATTTGTTCAGCAATTTTTGAACCATAAGATAGTACTTCAAAAGCCGATTTCCTGATCTGGCCATCTGAATGATCAACAAATATTAATACTGACATATTTCTAATATTAAGTAGTAAATTTTTGAATTATAAAATTCTTAGACATTTCAATTAAATCACTTTTGCCTCTTCATGTAATAACCTAACTAGTTCAGCAACATTATCTGCTGCTACCAATTTTACTCCTGCTTTGGCAAGCGGTAATTCAAAGCTTAGGATACTTGTTAAAGGCTCCACCGCAACTGGTTCAATTACTTTCAAAGGTTTGGTCCTCGCAGCCATGATACCCCTCATGTTCGGTATACGCTGCTCAGCAACGCCTTTTTGGCAACTAACAACAAGCGGTAATTCAACCTCATCAACTTCTTCTCCACCATCAATTTCCCTGTTTATCACTGCAGTTGTTCCATTAAGTTCAAATTTTGTAGCAAGCGAAATGAATGGAAGTTCCAAAAGTTCGGCAATAAAACCACCTACAGATGAACCGTTGTAATCAATGGTTTCTTTTCCAGTTAGAATAAGGTCATACGCTCCTTGTTTTGCTACTTCCGCAATTTGGGAAGCAATGAAAAAACTATCATTGCTTTCAGTATTGATTCTTATGGCTTCGTCACCACCCAAAGCCAATGCTTTACGAATCACAGGATCACAATCAGGCGCTCCCACGGTAATCAAATGCAATGTAATGCCGGCATCTTTTTCTTTCAATTCTAAGGCTCTTACCAATGCATACCATTCGTCATAAGGATTAATAATCCATTGTACACCCGATTCTTCAAATTGGGCATTGCCATCCTTAAAAGAAATTTTAGTAAAAAAGTGTAATGATATCCCCGGTATTTGTTGTTTCAGGCAACGGACTACAGGCGTAGTTAACACAATATCGCCAATAGAAGAAAAACGAATAACTAAAACCTTCACAGCGCTAATATATGATAAATAATTTTTGCACTATTTTGTTGCCGGGATCTCTGCAAACGATAAATCGCACCACATCCTTGTATCCCTCACCCCCAAAGCCTCTTTTGCATCGCTATTGATACCCATGATGCTGTTATAATATTGTTTGGTTTCAGGCATTGGCCCCAATATTTTCACATAAATAGCCTTACCAGTGCCTGGATTAAATACTTTGATAATAGTCCCCCTGGGCACAGAATTATGAAACCCAAAAAAAACATTACTGCCATGTCCGCCAGCCATATCAAAAAACACTGCTGGCCCCTTCTCTGTAGTGATCTTACTTTCATTATGGGTTTGCTTCATGTAGGCCAACTCTGTTTCAGAAGGCTTGTACTTGGAAGTATCCATAATTGGCATTACCAATGCCTGCGTCTTAGCCTGCTGAGCACCCTTATTTTTTACACCATTCTTCCGGTCATCATCCATCACAGCTATCTTGCTTTTGCGATCATCCGCAACAGGAGATTTGGAAATAGTCGTGGTTTTAGATTTTGTCTGGTCATCAAATACCACCTTGATTGGCGCAGGCTTATAATCCGGCACTTGTGTCTCATCATAAACCACCCAGCCCACTAAAAGAACATCACCAGCCTGTACCATATTATCATACAAGCGGTTCCACTGTTGCAAATTCTCTTTGCTCACACCTGTGCTACGGCTCACATAAAACAAATCATTCTGCCCGGCAGGCACTTTATAAAACAACCTTCTTATCTGAGATAAGCGTATCTTATCAGGCTTTACCCTCAGGTAATTATAATCGCCCAGGGGAATGGAAACATCCGTACTATCCTTAATAGTATTTTGATACGTAAGCCCGTTTGCATCTGCCAGCATAGCCGGCGGGCAATGATAACGTTTTGCCAGCATAAAAATCGTTTCACCCCGCTTCACATAATATTCAATAAACGCTTTGGAATCTTTGTTTACTACATACAAACTATCATCGCTCTGTGCAAATACTGCCAGCGAAATAAAACAAGTCAATACCAATAAAATTATCCTGGCAAACATCTGCAGCAAAACTTTAAAATAATTTCATCTGAAAAGTACAATAATTATACCATTTCCCCTATTTCTGGCCCTTTTGTCACAACATGGCAGATTCTTCAAATTCCAAACATTTGAACAATGTCAAATTTGCACATTATTCAATCTCCATTCTAATACGCTGGTTCTTAGGTAAATAATTATTAAACCTGTTCCCTAAGGATTTCACCCAACCCTGACCTAATCCCTGATACCTGATAATATACCAGCCCTTTTCAATATTATCCAATAATATTTCTTCCTTCTTTAAAAAACGCAAAGCCTGTTCTTTATTAACAGAAATATAATTCAGTCCCTCAGCAGCATCTACACTCAAAGCCACATCATGCGCTGGCAACCATTCCTTAGTAGATGGCATCCCTAACTCCAGGCCCAGTTTCCTGAAATAAACCAACTTCTGCAACAATTCCAGGTCGGCAACATGTTCAGGCAAGATCGCAGCATAATTTTTATCCGCATTTTGTACATACCGCACATCAGGATTTTTTAATAAAAAACCCGCCTGCTCCTTTATCCTTTTATCATTCTCTTTTTTAATTTTCGGATAATTAATCTCATCCGTACCCTCCAGCTTTTGCACAGCACCAATAAAAAAACCCTCCCCCTTCACCTTATCAGGAAAAAACCTATACCCATTCATTTTCTTTGCGGGCGATTCAGTCTCCACGATCCCCCACTCCGCAGGCACATCAACACGCAAACCCTTTGTATAAAATTCAGTTCCCAACCAATCCAGTATCGCTTCATCTTCCTCCTGCGAATAAGAGCAAGTAGCATACACCAAAATTCCATTTTCTTTCAGCGCAGGCCACACATCCGCAATGATCCTCTGCTGCCGCTGACCACACAAATGTACATTCCCCTCACTCCACTCATTTAGCGCAGCAGCATCCTTTCTAAACAAACCCGAACCACTGCAAGGCGCATCCACCACCATCACATCAAAATATCCCTCCAGCTTTCCAAAATCGCGCGGGTCATTACTCGTCACCCAGGTATTCATATAGCCCCAGCGCGTCATATTCTCCTCCAGTATCGAAGCCCGGCTGCGTATCACATCATTACTTATCAGCAAACTACTTTTATCCAGCAAAGAAGCGATCAGCGTACTCTTACCGCCCGGCGCCGCACACAGGTCCAGCACCCTTAAATTCTTATTATCAGGCAAAACATTTTTCAAAACATGATCCAAAAACATAGACGAAGCCTCCTGCACATAATAAGCCCCCGCATGATAAAAAGGATCTAAAGTAAACACAGGCCGTTCAGCAAGATAACGCCCCTCACCGCACCACGGCACCACATCAGCATCACTAAAAGCACCGCTATGTTTTAAAGCATGCAAACGCACACTTGTCACCGCCGGCCTCTCATGCGCAGCAAGAAAAGCCTCCTCATCAAAGCCCCTCAGCCCCCGCAAACCTTCCAACAATAACTCTGGCAATTTTTTCATAAAATAACAACTCCTCCCTTCAGGGAGGTCGGGAGGGTTATACTCCCGTATAATTATGCGGACTGATCGCTTTCAGCTCCTTCTTCACCTTAGCACTCACCTTCAGCGTATCAATAAACGTATGTATCGCTTGTTTTGTTATCCCACCTTTCCCCCGCGTCAAAGCCTTCAAAGCCTCATAAGGCTGCGGATAATTTTCCCGCCTCAATACCGTCTGTATAGCCTCCGCCACCACAGCCCAGTTATTTTCAAGGTCCTCATTTATCTTCCCCTGGTTCAATACCAACTTACCCAAACCCTTCTCCAGGGATCGCAACGCCAAATAACTATGCGCCATCGGCACACCAATATTCCTCAGCACAGTACTATCCGTTAAGTCCCTTTGCAACCTGCTTATCGGCAACTTCGCACTCAAATGTTCATACAGCGCATTCGCAATACCTAGGTTCCCTTCCGCATTCTCAAAATCTATCGGGTTCACCTTATGCGGCATCGCGCTGCTTCCCACCTCCCCCTCCTTCACCTTCTGCTTAAAATACTCCATAGATATATACTGCCACACATCCCTGCTAAAATCTATCAGTATCGTATTGATCCTTTTCAGCGCATCAAACTGCGCAGCCAGGTTATCATAATGCTCTATCTGCGTAGTGTACTGCATCCTTTCCAGCCCCAGCCTGTTATTCACAAAATCATTCCCGAAAGCCACCCAGTCCCTGCCACCAAAAGCCACATGATGCGCATTAAAATTACCCGTAGCGCCACCAAACTTAGCCGCAAAAGGCACATGCGACAACTGCAATATCTGCCCCTCCAGCCGCTCCACAAACACCATTAGCTCCTTCCCAAGCCTTGTGGGCGATGCAGGCTGTCCGTGCGTGCGCGCCAGCATAGCCACACCCTTCCATTCCTGCGCCAGCTTACTAAGGCGCAGCACAATATTCTGCAGCATCGGCAAATAGCACTCCTCCATAGCCTCCTTCCACAACAGCGGCACAGCCGTATTATTTATATCCTGAGACGTCAGCCCGAAATGGATCCACTCAATCCCCTCACCCGCACCCATCGCAGCCAGCTTCTCCTTCAGGAAATACTCCACCGCCTTCACATCATGATTCGTAGTCTTTTCAATCCCCTTTATATGCAAAGCATCCGCCTCGCTGAAATCCTCATAGATCCCGCGCAGCTTCGCCGCCCTCACCTTGGCAGGCAACTTAAACACCTTCTGCTCCGCCAGGAAAATAAAATACTCCAGCTCCACACGCACCCGGTACCGTATCAAACCAAACTCAGAAAAATAAGGGGCCAAAGCCGCTAATTGGGCCCTGTAACGCCCGTCCACCGGGCTAATAGCCGAAAGCGCAGTTAAATCCATGCCGCAAAGATATAAAATTAAATTCCCCTCTCGAGAGGGGCTAGGGGTGTGTCCTTAAAAAATGAAAAACAAACACTTAAATCCAAACCCAGCAAAAAAAATGCCTGCCCGACTCCAAGGCGAGACCCGACATTTCTATTCGTTGGCCCTACTCCCATGTTAGCTCATTTAGTGTAGACCTGTGAGCTGGCAATACCGACAAAATGCAGTATAGCCTTCCCTGGCCGGGCCTGTAGTTTCCCTTATGTACTTATAACTTAGAAGCTAATTTCAATGAGGCAAATGCAAACTAATACTCACATCCACCCTCGATATTGATCTTTGAGGATGCTCCCTTGTCGCTGCTAACAACAAGATTCCCCTCCATCCCCTCATCACCGGGTAATTCTTTTGTATGCAACTCAACCTTATAACCACCACCCGCATAGCTATGTGTTTTAACTAGTTTTAGCGTAATGACCTTTTTATCTATCATTATGGCAGCCTTCTTTTTGCTGATGTTTTCAAGGAATACTGGTTTATCATTTCCTTTCATGGAATATCGGCATGTAAGACCAACTCCATAATCTAAAGGAACATCATTATCATTAAATGTCTGAAGTTGAACAAGTATTTTTTTGTTGTTGTTTTGGGCAAGAGAAGCCCTATAGGTAATGCTTATTATAGAAATTAATAAAATGACTTTCTTCATGATTTCAATTAATAATTTTGTTTATAATCAGGTTATGAAATAAATATATAGCTTATTTTAAGAAATTTATGTTTTTATAAAATATTATTGAAAGTTTGGAACAGGTTTTTGGGTTTAACCTTCGATAAGAAATGCCCCACTAACGCAAGCAAGCCGTTTTACTACATATTCAACTGCACCAGGTCTGGCGCCGTAATATAATTGCTGTTATACCTGAACCTGATATCACTGTTCAACACAATCTTAAACACCGGAGTATTATCCGGTCTCACAGGATAATAATAAAACCTTAACTCAATGGTACCAAACACAAAGTTTTCATTGCGCGTACGAATGCCACCACCAATACCGCTATACAGGTTCGACTTGTCGAAGCGCTGCCACTGCGGCTTTAAAACAGAACAATCCGCATAAGTAAAAGGAGCAAACTGGAAACCGGCAAGCTTATATTTTAAATAATACTCCGTTTCCAGTTGCAAAGTAATACGCTCATCTCCATAAGCCGAATCAGTCAGGATACCCCGGATACCATACGTATTGTCAATTCTTAAAGGTGCATAAGTAACCCGATTATTTATACTCGCATAACTAAAATTAATGAACTGCCTTATCTTAATATCATTCCAGAACATCAGGCGGCTAAAAACATTGCCGCCTATCAGCAGGCTTTCATCCTGCCTTTGTCCATTATTTAAAAATGCTCCAGTTCTGAAAAACAGTTGTATAAAATCACCCCTGTTGGTTGCTATATACCTCAATGCATTAAAACCCAAATAGGGTCTCTTGATACCCAGTTGCCGCTCATATCCCGTAGTCATCGATACATTATATCCATAGGGCAGATCCTCCGTAGTTCCAAAACCATAGATATACTGTGTCTTGTAATAATCCTGCCTGAAAAAAGTAAGCTGGCCAAGAACAGCCTGCCTGTCATTATAAAAAGGATCAAAATTATTACCTACCTGGTAAGGAACATTGTCAAAATGATAATTGAAATAACGTAAGGATAAAAAGGTTCTGTCGCGTATAGCGTTTTTACCCGCCAGCAGCTTATCTATTCCCAGGTTATAACCTATCCATCCGTCATAAACATTGTAACTGTATTTATAGAAAGTGGAATCAGCCGCATTATAAATATTAGAAGCAGCAGAATGATTTAACAACAAACCACCAGCAAAATGCAAATAAGGCGATACCAAAGGCCGGCTCAAACTCACAAATTCATTTGTCTCTTCCTCTTTCGTAAAAGGGTTGATATTGATGGAACTGACACCAAGAGCAGCACTGATAAACGAATTACCGATATAGTTTTTCTTATACAGCAGTCCCGACCCGAAATTAGGACTCCTGTTATAATCATACAGGCCAGACACCTGGGCACCTTGCCCTGTACCCAAAAGATTGACATCAGTAATATTAACATGAATATGGTTCAATACATCCGAAGCCGCATCGGCAGAAATATTGAAGAAGTCTTTGGTTACGATCAGCAAGTCTATAGAATCAGGGTTATTGGGAATAAACTGTATCAATATACGCGCATCATGAATAAAACCCAGCGTACGCAGATACCTTTCATTGTCAGCTATTTTATAAGCATTCAGAGGCGTCTTTTCTTTTATAAAAAGATTATTCCTGATCACATAGTCCCTTGTGTTGATATGCAGCTTGTTCGCTATCCGGGATGCAGCCGATATTACCCTGATAGAAGTATCAGAAAAATTTCTTTCAAAATCCAGCGCTTCGATATTTATGTGCCTTATTATTTTCCCCTCGTAGGGCATATAAGGCTCTTCGCTTTTCCCGGTATAATATAAATTATTGCCTACAGTATCATTACTAGATCTCTTAATAGAACTGATTGCCTGCTGAATGATACCCTTAAAAATGCTGATACTCGTCACCTTGCCGCTCGAATCCTGCAAAGCGCCCTCATTACCCGTATTTTGGGCAGACATACAAAAGCAAAGCGACACCCACCAAATGGTCAGGACAATCGCTTTAATGTTATTTGCCATAAAATCACCCAACTGAACAAAAGCTTTAAAACACTTTATACATTACTAAGACGAATAAACTTATCACAATATCGTTTTATTTCAAATCGCAATTCAATTTCAGGCAAGCTAATATTTATTAAATTTGATAAAATATACTGTATTATGATCCACATTTGTTTTTAGACAAACCATTTAACCAAAAATAAAATCATCATTGTTTTGCATTTATTAAGAGTATGACCAAACAACAGAAAGGGCAAACAGATAGCAATACAAATAATATGGAGCAAAAATCGTACCTGTTCAATCCCAAAATTGTCGTTCCTATACTTGTCTTTGCCGTCTTGCTGGCATTTGCGGGTGGCTTTGGGAATGGTTTTGTGTATTGGGATGACCCATCTTATGTTACAGATAATCCTCTGATCCAGTCTCTGGGCATTGCCGGTCTTATCCATTTATTGAGATCGGAATGCATGTTCAACTACCATCCGCTTACCATGGCATCGCTCTGGCTCAATTCATTTTTGTTTGGGAAGGGAGCCTTATCATTTATAGTAAGCAATACTCTTATTCATATATCTAATACTATCCTCATTTACTTTTTCACACGGCAACTTAGTTCCAAATACAGCTTAGTTCCTTTTTTTACTGCCCTGCTATGGGGCCTGCACCCCATGCATGTAGAATCAGTTAGCTGGGTTTCTGAAAGAAAAGATCTGCTATACACCTTTTTCTTTTTGCTTTCCTGTATACAGTATATCTACTTCCTGGAAACCGAGAAACGGAAATACCTGGTCTACTCTATTGTCTTTTTCCTGCTCTCATGCTTGTCAAAAGGCATGGCTGTTGTGCTGCCATTCATACTCATCCTATTGGACTATTGGTTTGACAGAAAATGGTACTCATCCCGGTACCTTACTCAAAAGATTCCATTTTTTCTTATTGCCATCTTGTTTGGCCTTTTGGCAATTCATGTGCAGGATGGCGGCAACCTGGGCGGTTTTATTGAAAAATTATCGCAAAGCGGGGATAGCGCATTAACATCAAAGCTCCCATTTATCCGGAGGATCTGTTTTGCATCTTATGCATTGTTGGTTTATATTTTCAAACTATTCGTCCCGGTTCATCAGCACAATTTCTACGCCTACCCTCTCCCTGATCATTATAACGACATTCAGTATCTGCTGGCACCATTTGCAGTCCTGATCATATTGATCGGCACAGTGATGATGTATCGTCGCTCCAAAGTATTTTTCTTTGGCATCCTGTTTTTTCTCTTCACGATCGTAATGGTGCTGCAATTGCTACCTACCGGTAGTGCACTCCTTGCAGAACGATATACCTACCTGTCTTATTTCGGCCTTATTTTCATGCTCGTTTATTGGCTAAATGCACATCTCAATAAAATAGCTCTAACTTATACGCTCAGTTCTGTCTCAGTAGTCTTTCTTATCCTTTGCTATTACCAGACACAAACTTATAAAGACACTGCCACCCTATTTCTGAATTCATATCAGTATGAGCCCGCATCTGAAAGAATAGATGAAATACTCGTTATTAATTACTGCATGAATGGTGACTATACAGAATCATTGGATGTCGGTCAGAAGGCCATAGAGCAAGGAGTTGCATCCTGGAAATTACTGGTCTTTATGGGTAAATCCGCCTACTTACAAAAGAACTTTAAACGATCTGCCGTATTATTAAAAAAGGCTGCCGCTATTGCCCCTGCCAATAAGATAAGTACCGTTTACCTGGAACAAAGCCTTACAGACAGGGCGCTCGGTAATTACCAGGAATCCATATCCGATCTTGACAAAGCAATACTATATGACAGCATTCATAAACCCGAAATTAGCAGCTCTATGTTTTATGAAAGGGCTCTCAGTAAGAAACTAAACGGCAAATACGAGCTGGCCATTGCTGATTTCTCGGAGGCTATAAAGCTTGATAGTAGTAAGCTTGGCAGCATCATTAAGGACAAAGCATTTACTGAATTACTTGCCGGGCAATGGCCACAAGCCATAAAAGACTATACCACTATGCTGAACCTTGGTATCAGCCCGGATGCTGCTTACAACAACAGGGGCGGTGCACGTTTTAAATCGGGTGATACAGTTGGCGCAGTACAAGATTTTAAAGCTGCTTTAAGGATAAACCCCAATTATACCGATGCTAAAAACAATTTAGCCAGGGCTGGTATAAACGTTCATTAAAAACTAATCTGCAGATTCATAAAAAGCTTTGAAGTACCTGTTATTATTGTCTGCCAGTTTTGCACTCAGGTCGATAACTTCCTTTTTCCATTTGCCTTTGTCTGCAAAGCGTATCAGTTCATCGGCAGTTGAAGCGCCTTTGTGCCCGCTGCTGCGCAACTGGTCGTAGGCAATAAGTGGAGCCATATCGAGTGCAGACTCCTTTAGGGCTGCAAAATCGTTGCCGAAGTTCTTTAGAGAGAGTTTATCTACCAGGGGTTGCATCTCTTTTACTGTAAACCATTTATTCGAAATTTTTATGCTGGTGAGAAAGGCTTTGGCATTAAACTGCATGGTGTACTCGGAGTAGATGACACGCTCAGCTTCGTTGCCAAATACCGGCTGTTTTATTTTTATGATGTCCTTAAAGCAAGAACGCCTTGCCTGTTTTATATCGATGAGATAATGCTTCTTCTTGTTCTTATCATAACACAAAACAACATAGCGTTCCAGGCCCAAACTCCCCGTTCCTGCTATACGGAAAGCAACATCCAGGAAGTTGATATCTGCAAAATGTTTGTTTCTCTTCAGCAATGGCATTAAACCATTAAGAACTTCTTCTCTCTTTTTTTTATCAATGGGCAATAAGTGTACACCATCTGGTTTTAGCGTCATTTTACCTTTTACATCGGTAGTATGCTTGGCTATAAATGTTTCCCTGTCGCGGCTTTGCAGGCGATGAAAATATTTTTTCAGAATGCCTTTTGCCAATTCACTTTCCATCATCAGGGCTTTGCCTGCAGACAGTGTTGCGGCATATAAATCCGTCAGTTCTTCCAGGGTCTTATGTACGGAAGCGGTACTTACTTTCATTTGCTCCCCGGCAATAATGATGCTGGTAAGAAATCTTGTTATTTCGGGCTGCGGGGTTGCCAGAACGGCTTCGTCAAAATCATTCAAATCAAAATAAACGAGCCGGTTGGCGCCTTTATAGGAACCAAAGTTCTCAAAATGCAGATCGCCGCATATCCATGTTTTGAGCTTTGAATCGAAGCCATACAATTCCTTAAAATCTTCGGCAAACAAATGGCATGTGCCCCTGTAAAACCGAAAGGGACTTTCTGACATTGCCTTAAATTTCATTTTTTTAATGTCTTCGGGAAGCGCTTTATCGTACTCGTTGATCCTTTTGATTACTGATGACATAAGTTATGTATTTACAAAAAAAACTAAATTTGACAATTCCAACGCAAGCACTATGCCAAATATATGCCGCAAGCTGCTACTAATCAGTATTTTCTTTTTTGCCTGTAAACGCAGCACATTTTCCATACAGTTTAGCGGCGTTACGCCAAGGGATGCCAGTGGCGCCATCATGGGCACTGCTGATAGCAACGACTGGAATTTCAACGACCAGTGGCAAGCGCAGGAAAGCGCATTATTCAATACCACTTATACCAGCAATTGCCCAGCCGGTGCTTATTCCGCTTATGCTTACCCAAACCCATGTTCAGATGTTTTTTATCTGCGATTCAATGGAGATTCATCAACAAGAATTGACATAAGAATAGTGGATAAGAATTTCACTGTTTTATTGTCCAAAGATTCAGTCACTAATGGCCTAATCGCTGTTAACTCGGCCTCATACCCCAGTGGTATTTCAAGGGTTTATTATAAAATGATCAAAAATGGGTGCGAGTTCCGCGGGCACGGTGACATTGAGAAACAATAATTTCAACTAATCCTCAGCTTTGGTCCAGGTGGTGCTGCGGCCGATGATAGATATGCCATAATAGCCCCTTACTTCCAGTTTGTTTCCTTTAAGATACATTTTGCAACTATAGGTTTTGCCATTCTTAGGGTCATAAACTGTACCGTCATGGTATTCTGTCTTTCCGTCTTTTTTAAATCCTCTCAATATCATCAAACCGATTATAGGATTGTTGCGTTTTGATGCGTCGGGGTTATGAATGTCTATTTTGGACTTGCCGTTTCTTAATGGTTCTTTGAGCCAAATTATCTTACCGTAGAACTTACCGTCTACTGCTTTATAAATATCTATTTTTGCAGTTTTCTCTTCATTATACCATAACCTCTCTATAGGGTCTTTCTGAGCAAAGGCAGCAGGCCTTAAAACGAGCAAAATACTTATTAATAATAAAAATCTAAGCATATTTAATCGCGGCATAATCCAAATTTACATCCAGTTATAAATAGTCCAAATTTTATGCCACTAATTTGCGTCGGCCACTCCCCCAACACCTGACACATGCGAACTTACTACAGGATGACCTTTATACCTTACTTTGCCTACACCACTGATGTGGGCATCTAATTTTTGTTGTGCATTTACATCGCAGCTGCCTGCACCGGAAACCTGTGCTACGGTTTCGTTTGCAATGAGTTTAAAGGCTTTGATAGCGCCCGCGCCGCTGATATCAAAATCTGCATGTTGTACATTGCCCCCGTTTATTTCTATGGTACCGGCACCTGAAAGATCGGCTGTCATATCGGGCGAATTGACGCTATCTATTTTTACGTCTGCAGCACCTGAGATATCGAGTTTGAAATTTTTGCCTGCTATATTTCCATGAAGTTCTGCATCGGGAGCGCCGGATAATGAGAGGGCTGACAGAGAGGGCACTGTTATGATAGCCTGGGTCTTTTTGTTTACACTGAACTGTATATCGTCTTCGGTATAAATGCGGAGTGTATTGTCTTTTACTTCTGTTTTAATATTATTGAGTATATTCTGGTAACCGTTTAATGTTACAGATGGCTGAGAACCGGGTTTTACGGTTATGGTAGCGTGAAGAGTTGTGGAGATATCAATATTTTCGAATGCAGTGGTATTGCGATCTTCCGTAGCTTCTTTGCCTGAGCCTATCACTACATGGTGGGCACATGAATTAAGCAAAAAAGCCAGTGTTGCGAGGCAAAGAAAACGTGCTGTTTTTTTGTTCATATATGATGGATTTTTAAAAATTAGTAATCAGTATTGGCGTTTCTCAAAACGATTTAGTCGTGTGTCTTTCTGTTAGCCCGCCACCACACAAGCCCGAGGGTACCCATAATGCCAAGTGGCAGGAGCGCCAGATAGAGGATACCCCCATTGAGGCCACGTGCGCTTTTATCATCAAGCCCTGCTGCTGTTTTTGTGCAAATAGCGCAACCCTGCCCTTTAGCGATGGGCACCATCGTAAATAACATCAACACGACAAAAATCCATTTCCGCATGGTATAAACTTAGTAAAATTGAGCAAATAGCAGGCAAAGTTCCGTAAATTATTTTATTCTGTTCTTTAAACCTGACGAACGTCTTAGCTATAGCAATATTGTGCCACAGCCGGAACAATGGTCCTACAAATATCCTTAAGAAACATAATAAGGTGATATTAAGAGATACACCAATACGCCTGTTATACTTACATAGAGCCATAAGGGCCATGTATATTTTGCCAGTTTTTTGTGTTTAGCATAGTCGCCGACGAGTGACCTGTAGGCGGTGAACAGAATGAATGGGAGAATGATGGTTGCCAGCATGATATGGGTGCTGAGTATGAAATAGTAGAAATAGCGTATGCCGCCTTCTGCACCGAATTTGGTTTCGCCGGCAAGCAGGTGATGGGCTATATAGGACACGAGGAATAAAACG
>CAIYVS010000023.1 GCA_903929655.1 uncultured Bacteroidota bacterium
CCTACCAATGGACAAGAAACGGAATCAACATACCCGGCGCAATCCATAGTAGTTATACCACCTGGGCACTGAATCCCGGCGACATCATCTGTCTGATCGTTCATAGCTCCGTACCATGCACCGTACCCGATTCTGCAATAGCCTGCACTACCATAACAACCGGTATCAGTGGTTTACAAACAGTAAACAGTATAAAGATTTATCCCAACCCTGTAACAAACGAATTAATTATAGAAGGAGCAGAATCTGGTGCTACAATAAAAATATTCAATATGATAGGCCAACTGGTCTACACAGGTCCGGTCAACATCACCCTCTCCCTCTCCCTTGGAGAGGGCAGGGGTGAGGCCTTTATCAATACAAGCACCTTTGCAAACGGCACCTATATTTTGGAACTAATAGATACCTCGGGTCACAGAGAGATAAGAAAAATTGTAAAATAGATCACGCACCGGCTGATCGTCCCATGTGGTTTATTGATATAATTCCTTACCTTTATATTATCCCTAATGAAATTGTAATAAATGAAAACCTATCTGAGACCCATTGTCTTATTGCACATAATCTCGACCTCCATGCTGCATGCAAAAGATCTGAAATCTTTTGCAAACAATAAAAGCCTCTGTTTTATAGAAAATAAAGGCCAGATCACAGACCAGTTTGGCAAATCAAGAAACGATATCCAATTCAAAATATCAGCAGGGAAAGGCCTGAATATTTTTATAGGTAATGGACAATTGCATTATCAATGGTCAAAACCAATCAATACAGCCCAAAATAAATTCTGTCATGGTGAGCCAGGTCGAACCATGACTGCTGACCTAAACCCGAAAGACTATATCGAAGATTCCACCGCCACCTACCGCATGGATGTAAGCCTCCTCAATTCCAACCCCAATGCCGAAATAATTACAGAAGAAAAACAGGATTATTACGAAAACTATTTTCAGGCAGGCTTAGGAGAAAAGGGAGCAAGAGCATACACTTACAAAAAGATAACCTACAAAAATATTTATCCAAACATTGACTGGGTACTATACATCTCCTCTCCTTCGGTGAGGTCGGGAGAGGTTAACTATGACTTCATTATCCACCCTGGGGGAAATGTAAAAGACATCAAACTGCAATACAATGGTGCAACCAATCTGTCCCTTAATAAAGATCGAAGCCTCACAGCAAAAACACTATTTGGGAACATTACAGAACAATCACCCTATACTTATGAAAAAGAAGGCAATAATAAAATCACATCTTCCTTTGTTTTAAAAGATAATATTTTAAGTTTTAATGTAGATAACTACAATAATAAAAATACATTGCTAATAGATCCCCCCTTGGCCTGGGCCACTTATTTTGGAGGAAGTTATATAGATTTTGGTGAAAGTGTGGCATGTGACCAGTATGGAAATGTATATATGGGAGCTTATACAGCTAGCATTAGTAATATAGCAACTCTGGGCAGCTATTTTAGCAGCTATTCTGCAGCTTATAATACTTTTCTTGCAAAATTCAATGCCTTAGGCGGTTTACTATGGGCAACATATTATTATGGCGGTAACAACAATCAATATTTATGTAGTCACAGAGTTGCTTGTGATGTTTCTGGTAACATTTATATATGTGGAGATGTTTCAGGCACACTTAGCGGTAGCCTGGCAACACTCGGCGCGCATCAGACATCCATTGCGGGCTATAGCGATGCATACCTTGCAAAATTTGATGGGTCTGGTAGTATATTGTGGGCCACTTTTTTTGGTGGCCCTTCATACGATTACGGGAATTCAGTTTCTTGTGATCCTTCCGGAAATGTTTACTTGACAGGTTGGACAGGAAGCAGCTCCGGTATAGCCACCTCCGGTGCATACCAGACTTCTTTATTTGATACCTCGGATGCATATCTTGCAAAATTCAACTCCAGCGGCAGTTTACAATGGAGTACCTATTTTGGAGCTTCTTGTCCAATCTCCGCTTATTATGTTAGTAATGTAACTTGTGACGGAGCTGGAAATGTATTTATGTGCGGTTCTACTTGTTCAGGTTCCAATATTGCAACATCTAATGCTTATCAAACAAGTTTGGGTGGTGCTTATGACGGATTTCTCGCAAAATTCAATAGCAGCGGCTCTATCCAATGGGGCACTTATTATGGAGGAGGCAACAATGATTTTGCTTGTGGGCTAGGCTGTGATGATAGCGGCAATATATATATGAGTGGCTATACCGCGAGCACCAATGGTATAGCTTCAGCAGGGGCATACCAAATTTCCCTGGCAGGTGGGGTGGATGCATTCCTTGTAAAATTTGATAGCTCCGGTAATAAGCTATGGGGAACTTATTATGGTGGAACAGGTAATGAATCGAGCCTTGGATTAGTATGTAATTCCTTTGGCCGTATTTATGTGGCAGGTTCAACATATAGTGCTAATGGTATAGCTACAACCTCTTCTTACCAAACAAGCTTAGCTGGCCCCTTAGATGCCTTCCTTGCAGAGTTTGACGGTTCTGGCAATATAGTTTGGGCTACTTATTATGGAGGTTCGAATAATGAGGAGGGGTCCGGCATTAGTTGTGACCATTCTGATAATATATTTACTTGCGGAATGACCGAAAGCACAAGCAGTATTGCAACAACAGGCGCATATCAAACAAGCCTGGGAGGAAGTTGGGATGCATTTCTTGCAAAATGGGGCACTGATAGTCTGTTTCGCATAGGTGCAGTTACTAATCTTTATTGTGCTGGAGATACTTTGCATTTGCCCGTCATTGCGATAGATTCTTTCCAGAGTGGAAATGTTTTTATAGCCCAACTTTCAGATTCATCCGGCAGTTTTACAAATAATATTACTATAGGCATTGATACATCTGTAGTATCTGGCTCTATATTATGCGCAATCCCGCTCAGTACTATTACGGGTTTTAATTATCATTTTCGTGTTATATCCACAAGTACATTAGATACGCTTGTGGATACTATAGCTATTCAAATAAATGCAAAACCTTTTTTTACAATTAGTTCAAATACGCTTGTCTGCAATGGGAAAAGTCTGATATTTACCACAACAAGCAATTTCCCATCAGCCGTTTATCATTGGTCAGGCCCAAACAGTTTTTTATCTTCTGTTGCAAACCCAGTAATCAATCCTGTTTCTTTTGCAGATTCTGGTTATTCCACTGGAAGCCTTGGGCTGGAAAACATTTCCCTCATGAATGGAAGCGCCCTCCTTGCGCGCGTGCCAATTGATCAGCGAGGCGAGCTTTCCGAGCCAGCCGCCATGCTCACACGCGCATCAGACGAGCTCGCGCTTGCAAAAGAGGCGAAACGCTCCTCGCACATTCTTTCCACCAAGGCGCAAGCAGCAGTGCGAGACAATTTTGGGCTGCTGAACATTCCCCTCACAAACATATTTTTTCTCACGGCATTGATACATCTGGATATTCTGATGAAAGTGTCCGACGTGAGCCGTTTCATCTCTCTTTACCCGGTGCAATATTCTGCCACACTTGAGCATGCAGCGTCTGCGCACGATTCCCTGCAGTCTGCCGCGCTCTCAAAATCCAGCGCAGGCGGCAATCCGTTCCAAACACTGGCGCTCATATCGATAGCATTCCTTGCAGCCGCGGCATACTACTTCTTCGCAGGCAAGAAGCGCGCGCCGCCCGAGTAGAAAAAGGAAGTTCCGAAGGCGGAGTAATTCCGGCTCGCGCTAACTTTTCATAAAAATAAAAAACAGAAAAATGAAAGAAAAAAAGTTACTGCATCCTCGGAGCCTTGCCTGCAAGCGCGAGCTCCTTTCCTACAAGCTCAGACAGCACATCCTTGGCAATCACGCGCCTTCCTCCGAGCTTCACGTGCGGGATGCGGTTCCTGTCAAGGCGCCTCTCAAACGCGTTCCTCTTTATGCGGATGCCCTTTGAGTTCATTTCCTGCACAGCGTCTCCAACGTCGTAATAGTTCTTGCAGACATGCACCATGCCCTCGATTGCCGACTTGGGCACCCAGCGCGCGGTTCCAATCTTCAGGGATGGCACAGAGTTCTTCTCAATCCTTCCGATGAATGCGCGCAGGTTGAGCTTCTCATGCTTCTTAAGCTCGTTGAACGCCTGCTTCACCGTGTAATATTCATTCGCAAGCGCAATCCAGTCATGCACAACCGGCTTTGGGATAAGCCTCTTGTTGCCGATTTTCACGGAGTGCACCGAGCGCCTCTCCACGCGGCCCCCAAACGCGCGGTAGGACAGGTTGACGCCTCCCTTCTTGAGCTCGTCGTATGCCTCCTCGACCGAGAACAGCCCCATGCCCTTCAGGCGTTCGCGCTCAAGCTTGTCCTGTGCATACAGGTCGTTTGCCTTGCCGACAATGTCAGAAATATTGGAGTGAAGCGACTTTTCGTCAGAGGCGCGCCTGGACTTCATGTCCGAAAGCTTCATTGACTTGAGCCTGGTCACCACTGGGTCGTTGATTACCTTTTCAATTACGATTCTTTTTCCACGGGGCATGTTGTCACCTTCTTCGGGCAGAAATACCACCTATACATATTTTACCATCTTATTTCTGCAGATGCACATTTAAAAGGCTTGCGTAAACATCCGCAAAATACCGCTTTTCACCCTGCCCGATAGGGCTTCAGAAATCAGATTAATAAACCCTGCGCTTCGCCATCTTAGTGTGGAAAAACCCAATTTATGCGCAGATGACGCGGGCAAAATTGGACGCTTATTTGCTTTCATCTTTGGCAAATGTGATGTTTGACATGAACAAGCTTGCTTCTGACATAATTTTGTTCAACACCGCTGAGTTTGGTTTTGTTATTCTTCCTAAAGAGTTTTGCACAGGCAGTTCGATTATGCCGCAAAAAAAGAATCCTGATGCGCTTGAACTAATAAGGGGGCATTATCATGTTTTGCTGGGTGAGGAATTCAAACAAAAAAGGCTGATAAGCAACCTGCCTTCAGGATATAACC
>CAIYVS010000024.1 GCA_903929655.1 uncultured Bacteroidota bacterium
CTTTTATTGCCCTGTTTTGCATATTATCGAAAGACAATGAATGTCCCCGCACATCTCCATCTACCCGAAACCATAAACCGGCCCACCCGTTAACATCTTTTGATTTTACATACCCTGTCATTCTGACTCTTTTCCCAAGATATTTGCCGGGCTTACAGTCTTGCATTAATGTTCCAAAGCCATCGATGACGGGGGAAATGGACTGGATAGTAGCTGCATTTTTACCGTCATGCCCGGAGTTCTTATCAGTCCCCATTTCATAGTCTGAAGGCTTACTTCCGGCTTTAAACCATCCTTTGGGAATATCAAATGATAATAACAATACCACTATCCCAAGGATAAAAACATTGTTTAAAATTTTTGTTGTCATTGCCTGTATAGTTTTATTGTTAAAAAATACCTGCACTATGAAAGCTTTTTCCTTCTGAAAATGCTATCCATAAAAAGCAAACCCAGCATAATATTGATAAGAATAAAGGTATAGACTGCGTTGCTGTTGAAAAGATTGTGCAAGTGCAGTTTAGAAGTATCAAAGCCTGCTGAGGAAGCGGATGCTGCGGTATTCCAGTTGACAGTAAACAGGGCATAAACCAAAACAGCAATTATGAGAACAATAAAGAGTGCGGCTATTCCCCGTACAATATAAGGATTGATATATTTTTTTGTGGCGGGGGCTATCTGAGTTTTGGCAACAGCTTCCATCACGTTTTTTGTAAAGCGCATGGAGGCTTGCTCTAATTCGGGATGAATATTTTGATGGAGTGCGGAAAGTTCTTCAAATTTCTGCTTCCATTCTGTATCACCTGCAATAAGATCTGCAATGCGTTTTTGCTCTGCTTCATTACAATTGCCATCTATATAATCCCAAAGCAGCATTTCTATTTCTTCATCATGTTTCATATTTCAGCTTTCTCTTTGTAAAAATAATCATTGTTTGGCTCATATCAATTCTTTACTATATTTTCTTTCCAGTATTTCTTTTAGTTTTTGGCGGGCTCTGAACAGCCTTACTTTTGCATTATTGGCATCCATGCCCATAATGATCCCGATCTCTTCAACAGATTGCTCTGCCTGGTAAAAAAGTGTAATTACCCTGGCATCAGCTTCGGGTAATAGTTTTATGGCTTTATTCAATAGTTCTTTTTGTGTTTTATTTTCCAGCCTGTCTGATGCTTTTTCAGTATTGGTATTATTGCCAGCAACAGCAAGCATATTGTCATGATCCAGTGAGATGCTTTGTTCTTTCTTCTTCCGCAGATGGGAGAGGCAGGTGGTATGAACGATGGTATATAACCAGGTGCTGAATTTGCTTTCTCCTTTAAAATCGGCCAGGTAGCGGTAGGCCTTTACAAAAACATCCTGGGCAAGTTCTTCAGCCTGTTCGCGGTTATTTACGTACCTGAGAGCAAGCGTAAAAACGTACTGCTGATAACGCATAACAATGCCTGCAAAAGCCTGCTGCTGCCCCTGCAAAGTCATTTTTATTAAAGTTACATCATCCAGCTCTTCATGCATGTGTTAGTATAGACGCTTAAAAACATTTAGCGGTTACAGTATTCTCAGATATTTTTCGCAAGATTGTATTATTTTTATAAAAATACCAAAATAATGTAACCCTATCCATTACTTAGTGGTCTTAGGTTAAAGACAATAAATTTATTAACCACTAAAAAAAAATATTATGCACGACCTGGTTCCGATAGTACTTTTTATATGCATGTTTGCTGCGATATTTGGTATAGCCTACATCCGCAGCAGAGAAAATATGGCCCTGATAGAAAAAGGCATTAATCCACGAAAAAATACAGGGCCCCGCCCTTATGCATATCTGAAATATGCATTACTACTTGTTGGTGCAGGCATAGGTTTGCTATTGGCTTACTTCTTAGATGAACAAATTTTGCACCATGGAGGTATAATACAAAAACTTAACGGGCAGGATATTCCGTTTGACACCCGAAACCCGGCTATCTATTTTGCTCTTATTGCCATTTTCGGTGGACTGGGTTTGTTTTTATCTTACCGTATAGAAAAAAAGGAATCACTGGGTAAAAGAGATCAAGACCCTGAATAGGATATAATATAAACTGTTAACTAAGCTATCCTTCGGGTAGCTTAGTTTTATCTATCCAATCATCCGTAAAATGTTTCCTTTCTTTTTCCTGCGAAAATTTACCGGAGTTGTATTCGTTTGATTTATTGCGGGGGATGGAAAGGCTTTTCCAGCCATCATTTTTGCAGAGCTTGGCTATGTAAACAACCTGGCCTACGTGATAAGAATAATGAGCAATCTGCCTGTTGATTGCTTCCAGTATAGTATGTCCTTCGTTGCGAATGTAAATAATGCGCTCCAAATCGTCATCTGTTATACTATCCAATGCATTATACAGGCATTGCCAGCCTTCCTCCCATTTTTTCATTATGGTCTCGCGGTCTTTCCAATCGTTCTCAAATTCGGCGTCGCGCTGTCTCCAGGGCTTTTCTCCGTCTGTTGTCAGGAAATCGGTCCAGCGGCTCAGCATATTGCCCCACATGTGTTTTACAATTGTAGCAATACTATTGCTTTCTTCATTGGCTTGCCAGGATAGCCGGGCTTCGTCAACTTGTTCCATTGCTTTTTCGCCCAATGTTTTGTACATCTGGAACTGGCGTTTGGCACTAAATAAATATTGAATGTTTGGCATCACGATTTGTATTAACTAAACGTTGTATTGTTTTGGTCTCCATAAATATCCGGCCTGCGTACCTGCATGATCCGCTCCGGAAAGAGTGGTTCCGTAAATCCAAACTGACGATAGAGATCCTGGGCATCTTTTGTGGCCAGGCTCATGAACCTGAGTTTTTTAACCCAATCCAGTTCCATTAATGTTTTCATCATTAATTTAGCCAGGCCTTTGCCACGATGTTCTTCTGTTACATATACATCAGCCAAGTAGGCAAAAGTGGTATAATCTGTTATGAACCTTCCATACCCTACCTGTTCATCATTCTTTATAATACCAATGCAAAAGGAATTATCAAAAGAGCCTTTTACAATTTTATAAGGGATATGCTTTGCCCAATAAGACTCTTCTGATAACCATTGATGTATCTGGTCGAGATACATCTTTTGCTTATCTGTGGTTACGAGGTAGCCCTCATGTACTATATTCACTGTTTGCATATTGTCAAACTATATAATTCCAATTATGTGTATCCGGGGCTATGCCTTTACGGATATTGAATAATTCGTCCTGCAATTGATACATGATGGCGTCGGGCTCTATATAGCATTTATATTGTTTGTCGCCCACGGCTATAATTTGTATAGGAGCCACTACTGCTGCGGTGCCGGCCCCAAAAGCTTCTACGCGTTTACCGGCTTCCAATGCATCAATGATCTCTTTATGTTTTATCTTTCTCTCTTCCACCTTTATCCCTTTTTCACGCGCGAGTGTGAGTAAACTATCCCGGGTTACACCATCTAAAATAGTACCTGAAAGCGGTGGAGTGATCAGGGTATTATCCATGTAGAACATTACGTTCATGGTACCTGATTCTTCAATAAACTCATGTGTCTTGCTATCTGTCCAGAGCACCTGGTCATAACCGGCCTCTCTTGCCATTTGCGAGGGCAATAAAGCTGCGCCGTAGTTGCCTCCGCACTTTGCAGAACCGGTGCCGCCATCTGCAGCCCTAACAAATTGGGTCTCTACTTTTACCTTCAGGGGTTTGGCGTAGTACTTATATGCAGGAGAGCATACTATCATAAAAAGGTATTCATCGGAAGCTTTTACTCCAATACGGTCTTCTGACGCTATCATAAAAGGGCGGATGTAAAGAGAGCCATCGCCATCTGAAGGTACCCAGTTAGCATCCAGTTGTATCAACTGGTGCAGGGCTTCCATAAACAGGTTTTTGGGAACTGAAGGCATGCATAAACGCTGCAATGATTTGGTGAAGCGGTCATAGTGTTTGTCGGGCCTGAAGATGTTGACCTTTCCATCCTGCATAGCAAATGCTTTCATGCCTTCAAACACAGTTTGCCCGTAATGCAGGCATAATGCAAAGGGGCTCATGGTCAGGTTGGCAAAAGGAGTGATCCTTGCGTTTTGCCATTCACCGTTCCGGTACTCAGCAATGAACATGTGCTCCGTTGGTACTTTTCCAAAAGGAATTGACCTTGCATCGGTAACAACCCTTTCTGTTTGCGGAGTAATTGAGATAGTGTATTCCATAACACAGTTTTTTGTTAATCAATTTGCGGCGTAGCAGCCAGGGCCTCCGCCATTTCAATATCTGCACTTAATCGTTCCTGCTTTTTATGCTGGTCTCTATAACCTTTGTTGACTATGTAAACGCCTATAGCAATGGTAATAAAGGCAAGGGCCGTATAAATATTCAGTGGTTCACTAAGAACGATGTATCCCATGATAACTGCAATAAGGGGATTGATATAGGCATATATAGTGGCAAGGCCAACAGGCAGTTTACTTAGTGCGTACATATAAGCTGTATAAGCCAATACCGAACCGAATATGATAAGATAAAGCAAAGCGAAGAGGCCCTCAGGTTGCCAGAGTTGCACATGATGCAGATCATCAATAGCGGGGCTTAATACCAGCATAAATATCCCCCCGAAAAACAATTGCAAACCTGAATTAAACATGGGATTGACAGGCTTTAGGTTTTTCTTATTAAGAATGCTTCCCAATGCCCATGAAACGGTTGCCAGCAAAACACTTAAAATACCTACCAGGTATAAAGGGTTGGCAAGGTCTGCAAGATTATGCCTGAAAATAAGGCCGACGCCGCAAATACCCAGGAACATGCCTAAACCTATTGTAGCACTGAAATGTTCTTTTTTAGAAAACAGGAGATTAAAGCCTACAGCAAAAATGGGCATAACAGAACATATTAATGCAGCAATGCCGCTGGGTATATACTTCTCGCCCCATGTTACACAGCCATTACCGATAGTTAAGAGCAAAAAACCAACCAGCATTTGTTTTAGAATATTCTGCAAAGACAGGTCTTTCTTTTTACTCATCATGAGCGCGATGAACATCAATATGATGCCTGCCAAAGTTTGTCTTATGCCCGCAAACAGAAAAGCAGGATAGTGCAGGACTCCAATACGAATAGCAAGATAGGTAGTGCCCCAGATGATACAGACATATATCAGTGCTATGTACGCTTTGGTGTTATTAATTGTATTCATGTTTACAATGCAAAAATCAAAATAAATTATTAAATAAAACAGATACAATTTTCGTATTTTTGACCATAACAGTTTAATTTATGAAAACAGTTGTTAAAGGCAAAACCGAGCATTTATACCTGCATATATCTGAAACCATAGAGAAACAGATAATGGATAAGGTATTGAATATTGGGGACAAACTGCCTTCCGTGCGCTTTATGAGCAAAGAACACGAGGTGAGTATCAGTACCGTTTTGCAATCCTATTACCACCTGGAGGGCAAAGGATTGATAGAATCGAGGCCTCAATCGGGTTATTATGTATCCTTTAACCCTACTCGTTTTCCTCAAAAACTGGAGAAAAGTAATCCGCCCCAAACTGCCAAGAACAAAAATGTGGAGGCCATCATTTCGGAAGTGTATGATAACTGGACCATACCGGGTGTTACACGCCTTTCCCTGAGTGTGCCTGCTCCTGAAATATTGCCACTCGCAAAACTGAATAAATCCATGATGCAGGCACTGAGGGAATTACCCGCCAGTGGTACATCTTATGAGCATATACAAGGGAATGAATCTTTGCGCAGGCAAGTGGCGAGATGGGCTATCAACTGGGGCGGACATTTAAATGCGGATGATCTTGTAACAACAGCAGGTTGTATGAATGCGATAGCCTATTGCCTGATGGCCTTAACAAAGCCGGGGGATACTATAGCGGTGGAAAGCCCGGTGTATTTTGGCGTACTTCGTTTTGCACAAAGTATTGGATTGAAAGTATTGGAATTACCGACCGACCCTGATACCGGTGTTGACCCCGATGATGTAAAAAAGGCTTTGCAGAAGCATAATATTAAGGCTTGTTTCTTTGTCAGCAATTTCAGTAACCCGCTTGGTTATTGCATGCCCGATGAACAGAAAGAAGCTATGGTGAAATTGTTATCGAAACACGGGGTGCCACTGATAGAAGATGATTTGTATGGGGATGTATATTTTGGTAAAAAACGGCCCAAAACATGCAAGAGTTTTGATGAAGAAGGCAATGTGCTGTGGTGCAGTTCTATATCCAAAACACTGGCGCCAGGCTATAGGGTGGGATGGGTGGCCCCGGGCAAACATATTGAAAAAGTGAAACGCCTTAAATTATATCATAGTATCACGTCTGCAACTGCACAACAAAAAGCGATTGCCAATTTTCTTGCTACAGGGCGTTATGAACATCACCTGAGGCAACTGAGACAAACCTTACATTCCAACAGCCTGCAGTTTATCAGGGCTATAGATGAATATTTTCCGCAGGGGACCAAACTCAGCAATCCTAAAGGCGGTTTTATTCTTTGGCTGGAACTGGACAAGAAGATAGATACTTATCAGCTTTACCAGGATGCCATGCTGCAAAAAATAAGCATTGCACCCGGCACCATGTTCACATTACAGGAACGTTACCAAAATTGCCTGCGACTGAGCTATGGCATGCAGTGGAAGCCTGAACTGGACAGGGCACTGAAAAAATTGGGGACTTTGGCAAAAGGGATGATGTAATATTAATCGGGCTATTTTTTTATTCCACCTGAATGCCTATTTTGTAGCATTCCTGATTTCCTATGTCGCATAATACTGAAGATACCATCGTATGCCCAAATTGTGGCTTTCCGGCTACACGTAACTATTGCGCACAATGCGGGCAGGAAACACATTTGTATAAGGAGAGTTTTGGGGGCCTGATTCTTCACTTCATTGAGCATTACTTCCATTATGATTCTAAATTCTGGAATACTTTAAAAGCTTTATGGTTCAGTCCCGGAAAACTTACTACAGCTTACTGGAATAAACAGAGAGCAAGATATATACCCCCAATGTCATTGTATATTTTTATCAGCGCAGTTTATTTTCTTGTGTACTTCCTTACTGCTAAAGATGTAGCGCCACCCCAAAGCAACATTAAGTTGGAGAACCAAGTCAAAACATACCCCTTAATAAATAAAATTAATATTTCAGAAAAAGATAGCCTTTCCAAGCTTACTATTAAATTGAAAAGTTTCCTTTCTGATCCTGAAGCTTACAAAACTACAGGTGAAAAAATAAAACATAATGTTCCGAAATTATGTTTTTTTCTTATCCCTTTTATTGCCTTAATTATCTGGCTATTTTTCTCTGACCGAAAAAATTTGAACTTTACAGACCATACTATTTTTGCCTTGCATATCAGCACGTTCTTCTTTGCAATAAAACTATTTAGCAGGATCAATCCTTTTCATGGAATATCTGATTGGGTAGAAAATATAACTACTTTCATTTTGCTGATCTATTTTACAATTGCATTAAAAAATGTATATAAGATAACGTGGGTAAGGTCTTTGTTTTATTCAATTAGCATTTCCGCGCTATCTTTTTTCTCTTTTTTTTGCATTTTGATAATTTATGGTTTCGCCTATATTTATTTCAGTTAAGCAATACTATCAGGAATGCCGAAGAATCCGAATGAAACCATAATATGCCCCAATTGCGGCGCCGAGGCAAGGGGTAATTTCTGCTACCAATGCGGGCAGGAAACACATTTGCATAAAGAAACCACCTGGGGCTTGATCATGCATTTTTTGGGGCATTATTTCCATTATGACTCCAAGTTCTGGCAAACTTTAAAAGCATTGGTGTTTAGCCCCGGGAAACTGACTTTGGCTTACTGGAATAAACAAAGGGCAAGGTATATACCTCCAGTTTCGCTTTATATCTTTATTAGCGCTGTGTATTTTCTGTTTTCTGTGATTGCATTTTCAAAAACAGAAAAAAAATTGCTAGCCGCGATAAATGACAGTAAGGGAAAAAGCGCCACTAAGAAAACTTACAAGATCAACAATAACCTGTCTTTTACTTCGTCCATAAAAGATACCGGGTTAAGTAATCCATTAAGCAGGAATAGCAAAGTCCTGAAAAATTTTGATAAAATATCAAAGGATCCAGATAAAATATTTGAGATCTTGGAGCCGATGATGCATAATATGCCTAAGATCTTTTTCTTTATGATACCCTTTATGGCGATGATGCTGAAACTGTTATTTTTCAGGCACAAAGAACTTTACTTTGTTGACCACGTTATTTTTTCATTACATTTTCATTCTTTTTATTTTCTCGGGCAACTGCTTATCACTCTTTTCGAATTTCTCCCACTTAGCTATATAACTGTAATTGCGTCCTTTGTTTCATTTATAATTTATATTACAAATGCGGTGTATTATATATCAGCAATGAAAAATGTTTATAAAGTAAGTACCGGGCAAGCCATATTATTTGGATTTACTGTGGGATTTGCTTATGCATCAGTGTGGGCCATTATTATGGCTTCATATGGTTATTACATGTTGAGTACTCTATAAGTCCGTTTTATGACAGCAATACATAAGGATCCAAATGACACAATAATATGCCCCAATTGCGGCTCAGAAGCAAAGGGGAATTACTGTTACCAATGCGGGCAGGCTACACATCTGCATGACGATACTTTATGGGACGCTGAAATAATGCTCAGCAGCACCAGTTAGTTTTTCCAATCGCATACAAAGACTCCCCATTTTTTGGCATTTTTTTCCCCCCCCCCCC
>CAIYVS010000025.1 GCA_903929655.1 uncultured Bacteroidota bacterium
ATTATAATTTTATTTGCTGTATCGGGAATTCATCACAATTTATCCTTATCTTATGAACCTATCAAATAAGAGGTTAAATTGCAGCCTTAATAAAATTAAGATAATGGAATTCGGTATCATTCAAAAACCAGGTAAAAAACACCAAATATATATTCTTGATAATACGAAAGTGCTTGATCAAATTGCCGACCTAAGCAGCGAGGAACGCAATTTTGTAACTAATGGTTTTGCTAAAGAAAAGACCATTGTTGCCATTAATCAATATGATCGCCTTGTTTTTCTGTGTATGCCCAAAAGCCGGAAGACCGATTGGCAAGTAAAGGAATCGTACAGAAAGGCAGGAGCTGAGCTACAGGCAATGCTGAATAAACACAAAATAGAGGAAGTAAGCATTAATAATTTGGCAGGTACAGGCAATGCAGCCTACCTGCTTGCCGAAGGTATTGCACTTTCTAATTACCAGTTCCTGAAATACCGCTCAGAGGCCAAAAAATTGAGCAACAGCCTCACAAAAATTCTTTTCAGCAAGCAGTCTATCACCCTGAAAGAAGTAGAACAACTCCGGGTAATTACCGAAGCCATTTATAGGGTGCGCACCTTGGTAAATGAACCATTGAATTATTTATCAGCAGAGCAATTATCGAAAGAAATTGCTGTAATGGCAAAAGAGGCCGGATTTAAACTCACTGTGTTTAACAAGGCCCGCATAGAAAAAGAAAAAATGGGTGGATTGCTTGCGGTGAACCGCGGCAGTATTCAACCACCTACTTTTAATATCATGGAGTACATCCCTGCCAAAGCCATCAACAAAAAACCAATTGTGCTGGTAGGTAAAGGTGTTGTATATGATACGGGAGGCTTAAGTCTGAAACCCACACCTAATTCCATGGACCGGATGAAAAGTGATATGAGCGGAGCAGCCCTTGTAAGCGGCGCCATGTATGCCATTGCAAAAATGAAATTGCCATTACACATTATAGCATTGGTGCCCGCTACCGATAACCGACCGGGGGAAAATGCATATGTGCCGGGCGATATTATTAAAATGCTGAGCGGCACTACGGTAGAAGTATTGAATACAGACGCAGAAGGCAGGATGATACTTGCAGATGCGCTGCATTGGGCCAAAAGATACAAGCCTGAATTGGTAGTGGATTTTGCTACCCTTACAGGAGCAGCTTCAGCTGCAGTGGGCGAACATGGAATTGTATATATGGGAACAGCAGATGAAAATGTAAAAAAATCCTTCGTTAATAGTGGCTACAGGCAATATGAGCGCCTGGTAGAATACCCCTTATGGGAAGAATATGGAGAAATGATAAAATCGGATGTGGCAGACCTTAAAAATATTGGCGGCCCTACAGGAGGTGCTATAACAGCCGGTAAATTCCTGGAGCATTTCACAGATTACCCCTGGCTGCATTTTGACATCGCCGGCGTATCTTTTGCAAATTCAAAACATGGCTATTTCCCATCAGGAGGCACTGCTTTTGGCATCAGGATGTTGTTGGATTTCTTAATGCATTATGGCAAAGCTTAAAGAACTTTTTAAAAAAAAATTAAATGGAACAAAGTATAGAAAAACCCGTTATCGGCATTACTACCGGAGACCTCAATGGCATAGGACTGGAATTGATCATCAAGACCTTTTCGGATAACCGCATGCTGGAAATTTGCACACCGGTGGTTTTTGCTTCAAATAAAGTAATTAATTATTACCGCCGCATAGTTGAAGACCACCAGTTTAATTTTACCAGCACAAAAGACCTGAGCAAACTAAACCCAAAACAGGTAAATATTTTTAACTGCTGGGAAGAGGAAGTTCCGTTGCAGCCGGGCAGCCTTACAGATGCCGGAGGCAAATATGCCATTCGCTCCCTTATGGTAGCGGCGCAATGCCTGAAAGATAAAGAACTGGACGCTATTGTTACGGCACCCATACATAAAGGCAATACGCATTTAACTGATTTCCCGTACACAGGCCATACCCCATTTTTTAAAGACAAATTCGGAGCTAAAGATGTATTAATGTTATTGTTTGGCTCCGACCTGAAAGTAGGATTAGTTACCGAGCATGTACCTGTTTCAAAGATCGCAAGCCTTATTACAAAAGAAACACTGCATTCAAAGATCAACATACTGAGAGAATGCCTGACACGCGATTTTGGCATTGACAAACCAAGGATCGCAGTATTAGGACTCAATCCCCATGCAGGCGATGAAGGACAGATAGGTAATGAAGAACAAACCATTATCAAACCCCTTATTGACAGCATTCATAATAACGGGCACCTGGTATTTGGGCCCTATGGCGCCGATTCTTTTTTTGCGCGGCATAGCTACAGGCAGTTCGATGCCGTACTGGCTATGTACCACGACCAGGGCCTGATACCATTAAAAACACTTGCCAATGGAGAAGGCGTAAATTATACTGCCGGGCTGCCTATTGTACGTACATCGCCCGATCATGGTACTGCTTTTGATATTGCAGGAAAGAATATTGCCGACCCTTCTTCATTCAGGGAAGCTGTATACCAGGCCATCGACATTTTAAAACAACGCGCCAATTATGACGTTTATACTGCCAATCCTTTGCGCAGGGGCAAGATAGAAAAAGAGAAAGAAGTGGAAGAAGAAAAATAGTAGCGTGAGCTATAAAAACCAAAAAACTTAGTAAACAAAATGCTTCAATTTGAAAGATTTACCGTTGCCAATGGCTTGCGGGTTTTGGTACATATAGACAGGGCCACGCCCATGGCGGCCGTGAATGTGCTGTATGATGTGGGTGCAAGAGATGAGGAGCCACAACGCACAGGCTTTGCGCATTTGTTTGAGCACCTCATGTTTGGTGGCTCGGTAAATATCCCGGAATATGATGAGCCATTGCAAATGGCAGGTGGCGAAAACAATGCCTATACTACCAACGATATAACCAATTACTACATCCAGCTACCACTACAAAATATTGAAACCGCTTTCTGGCTGGAGAGCGACCGTATGCTATCTCTCGCCTTCAGCGAGAAGAGCCTGGACGTGCAACGCAAAGTGGTGAGTGAAGAATTTAAAGAGCATTACCTCAATAAACCTTACGGCGATGCCTGGCATCATATGCGTTCGCTGGCTTACAAAAACCATCCTTACCAATGGATGACTATTGGCAAGGACCTGAAACAGATTGAAGAAGCACAACTGGAAGATGTAAAAGCATTCTTTTTTAAACATTACAGGCCACAGAATGCAGTGCTTTGTGTGGCAGGAAATGTAACAACAGAACAGGTAAAACAGCTGGCAGAAAAATGGTTTGGTGATATACCCGCTGGTGAAAAATACCTGCGCTGCATACCCTCAGAACCCGCACAGGAAGGTCCACGCACGGAAACCGTGCATGCCGATGTGCCATTGGACGCCCTGTATAAGGCATGGCATATTGGTGGCCGCATGAGCGCCCCCTATTATGCATCTGACCTGATAACAGAAATTGCCGGAAATGGCTTTGCATCGCGCCTTTACCAAAGACTGGTGAAGGAAGAACAGCTTTTCAGCAACATTAGTTGCTACCATACCGGCAGCATAGACCCAGGGCTACTGATAGTGGAGGGTAAGGTGCGGGAAGGCAGAAGCATAGACGAAGCGAATGAAGCTGTAGAAAAAGAAATGCAACTGCTGGCCGAACACGGTGTTACAGATGAAGAACTGCAAAAAGCAAAAAATAAAATAGAGGCAATGATCGTGTTTGAAGACATGAACCTCTTGTCAAGAGCCAATAACCTGGCTTTTTATGAGCTGCTTGGTGATGCTGCTTTAATAAATGATGAATGGGAGCGCTATAAGGCTGTAACGGCTGAATCACTTCAAAAAACAGCTAAGGATATTTTCAGAAAAGAGAATTGCAGTACTTTGTTTTATAAAAAGAAGCCGGAAAGTAAGGCCTGATCAATATGCTCTTCGAAGGAAAATTCACAGACGATACTTACCAGGGGTTTGATAACAGGATAACGCAATTATTTGATATCAAATATCCTATTATACAGGCCGGGATGATATGGGCCTCAGGATGGAAGCTGGCCTCGGCTGTAAGCAATGCCGGTGGTCTGGGCCTGATAGGCGCCGGAAGTATGCATCCAGATACTCTAAAAGAGCATATACAAAAATGCAAGCAAGCTACCGGTAAGCCTTATGGGGTAAACCTGCCTTTGATCTATCCTGATATTGATAAACATATCGCTATCATTTTAGAAGAAAAAGTACCTGTTGTTTTTACCTCAGCCGGGAATCCCAAAACCTGGACCGCAAAGTTAAAAGAGCACGGTATCAAGGTGGTGCATGTAGTATCCAGCGCCAAATTTGCCCTAAAAAGCCAGGAAGCAGGTGTAGATGCAGTTGTAGCAGAGGGCTTTGAGGCAGGGGGACATAACGGAAGAGAAGAAACTACTACCTTATGTCTCATCCCGGCAGTGCGCGAAGCCATTACCATCCCGCTGATTGCAGCGGGGGGTATAGCAACGGGGCGCGCTATGATGGCAATGATGGCTTTGGGCGCCGAAGGTGTGCAAATGGGGAGCCGTTTTGTTGCCAGCAATGAAGCCTCCAGCCACCAGGCATTTAAAGAAGCTGTAATACATACCAATGAGGGGGATACGATACTTACATTAAAAAAACTGACCCCGGTGCGGCTCATTAAAAATGATTTTTACAAACTGGTGCAGGAAACAGAAGATAAATGCGCGGATCCGGGCGAATTGCAAAATGTTCTGGGCCGTGGAAGAGCCAAAAAGGGAATGTTTGAAGGTGAACTGAAGGAAGGTGAACTGGAAATAGGGCAAATAAGCAGCATTATCAGGGAAGTAAAACCTGCGGCACAGATCGTGGACGATGTATGGAAAGAATTTATACAAATAACCCAACATCCGTTTCGGTTTTAGCGTCTTATTAATTTAGAAAACAGGGTTACACCCTGCAATATTTTAAATATGATGGATACTTTTACAGTTTGTTCGTTTTGATTATATTTACGCACTTGATACTTTTGGTATATTGACAATAATTTTAGCAATACTCTGGATATGAAAAATATTTTGCTTGCCGTACTTCTATTC
>CAIYVS010000026.1 GCA_903929655.1 uncultured Bacteroidota bacterium
AAAATACCAGCACCACTTTACAGGCAACAGGCTCCAATATTAAAACCTTTGTATGGTCTCCTATCTATGGTTTGAGTTGTGACAGTTGTTCCGACCCAACAGTGAATATCCTGAAGACTACTAATTATACCGTGACTGTTTATTCCAACTATGGCTGCGAAGACTCGGATAAGGTAACAGTAAATGTAATATGTGATAAGGGGCAAGTGTTTATACCTAATTCATTCACACCTAATGGAGACGGCCAGAATGATATTTTCTATCCAAGAGGTGTGGGAATTAATAAAATAATATCTTTCCGTATTTATGACCGTTGGGGGGAATTGATATTTGAACGAAAAAATATACAGTTGAATGATGAAAGTAATGGTTGGGATGGCACATATAAAGGTTCTAAACCAAGACCCGATGTATATGTTTATGCCGTTGATGCACTCTGTGAATCCGGGGAAGAAATAACCTGGAAAGGAGATGTAACCATTATACGTTAAACTTTAAAAAAATTGAAAATGAAAAAGACATTTACAGTCAGCTTTATTCTGGTAATATTCATTTTAATAATTTCCCCTCTCCGCATTTTTGCGCAGGCGGATATCCATTTCTCTCAGTTCTATGAGACTTCTATTTTGCGAAATCCGGCTCTTACAGGGGTATTTGCAGAAGATTATAAATTATCTGCCATTTACCGCGATCAGTGGAGCAGTATCAGCAATCCTTTCGTAACTACATTGGTAAGTGTAGAAACACATATACATGTTACACAGGAAGCTACTGACTTTGTAAGTTTTGGTTTATTGGCCTACTACGATAAAGCCGGGAGTATAGACCGGAAGATTTTATCTGTGTATCCCGCTATTAACTATAATAAGTCCTTGGAAGATGAACATAATTCTTATTTGTCAGTAGGTTTTACAGGAGGATACATGCAGTATAGCTTTGACCCATCGAAAGCTACATTTAATAATCAGTATGTAAATAACGCGTATAATTCTGCAAACCCTTCCGGTGAAAATCTGCCCAATTCCAAACTTGGAATGTGGGACCTTGGTGCAGGAGTAAATTTTAATAGTAGCACAGGCCAGTCCAACCAGGTTACTTATGTAATTGGCGCTTCAGGTTATCACTTTACCCAACCTAAGAACTCATATTATAAGGACCCAAGTATTGTGATGGACATGAGATGGAATATTAATGGAGCGATGAATGGAATGCTAAATGAAGATATAGCATTCCAATTGCAGGGAAATTATGCTATTCAAGGTTCATTCAGTGAAATTATAGGTGGCGGGTTAATTGGCTGGAACAGAAGTACTGAAGGTAATGAACCGATATTCTCTTTGTTCGGAGGTCTTTTCTATCGTTTCCAGGATGCCATCATACCTACCATAAAGATCAGGTATAAAGATTATGCATTTGGTATCAGTTACGATGTGAATGTATCTACACTGAAGGCCGCTACCAGTATGCGCGGAGGTTATGAGATTTCTTTATTTAAAACGGGTTTATTCCATGAGGTAGACGGACCTGCCAAGAAAGTGCTGTGTTCTAATTTTTATTAATTCTATTTATGTATAAAACGCAGAAATAATAATTAAATATATTTTAGACAGCTCCCATAAAAACATCTGCAAAGAACTTCTTAAGGCTTAACTATATAGCATTCAGGCTATTTTACATTTCCTTTCGCAATTATGCTTTTGTATTTTGTAATACATCGTTTACATTAAATGAGTATCTTAGGCTTTAATAATATTATAAAGTTTATACATACGGGTGTTTGCTAGTAAAAAGATATTATTTACCCTGTCTTTTTTAGTCTTTTCCTTTTTGGTAAAGGGCCAATTGACAGCAAGTTTTACCCAGAGCCCCAGTTCAGGATGTGCCCCTATGGTAGTAAATTTTACCAATACTTCAACAGGTGCCACTTCTTACTCATGGACACTTGGCAATAATGCCACATCAACACAGATAAATCCTTCAACCAGTTATCTTAGTGCTGGTACCTATACCGTTACGCTCACAGCTTATAATGGCAACAACAGCAGCACTGCTACAGCTACAATAACCGTTTATCCCATACCTACAGTTGCTTTCTTTGCAAATGATACAATTGTTTGCCCGGGACTGCCTGTGTCATTTACAAGTACTTCCAATCCCAATACTTCTGGTCTAGCCACTTACAGCTGGAATTTTGGTGATGGTACTACATCAGCTGCACAGAACCCCACACATATTTTTCCAGGACAAACTTATTATTCCATTACACTTACTGTTACCAACAGCCAGGGTTGTATAAGCACTTTAGTTAAGAATGCTTACATACACGAGGTAGATACACCCATAGCAAATTTCTCAGCACTGAGTACAGGTCTTTGCCATCCTCCCGCTATAGATTCTTTTATTGATTCTTCTTCGGGAACGGGGCCCCTAACTTATCTCTGGCAATTCGGTGATGGGCAAACTTCCATTTTATCAAACCCCAGTCACACTTATAATGTTAATGGTAACTATAACCCAAGGCTTATTGTAACTGATGCCAATGGTTGCAAAGACACTCTGACCAGGAGTAATTATATTCATGTTGAAACATTGACAGCCAGTTTTACTTCCCCGGCAAGTGTCTGTGCTTATCAAAATATTTTCTTGCAGGTCAGTAACCCGAATCTTGGTACGTACTGGGATTTTGGTGACGGCCAAACATCTACAGCAACAAATCCTGTTCATGAATATAGTACAGGAGGTACTTATACTATAACACTTGTCATTAATGACGGCCAATGTTTTGATACCATAACCAACCAGATCCTCATTCATCCATCACCTGCAATCAGTTTTACATCTAGTCCTGTGCAGCCTTGTACAGCACCAGTGAACATACAATTCAATACATCTGTTCCGGCAAATGCGGCATCTTATCAATGGATATTCGGGGATAATGGAAGTACGGTGGCTTCGACCCAAGCCAACCCGACACATACTTATTCAGCCTTTGGCTACTACCCGGTAACTTTTATAGTGACAGATTCATTCGGTTGTTCAAATCTTTTTATTGATACGGTTAAGATACGGAATCTGTTAGCCAGGATAAATCCCAATATGAATAGCGCAAATGGCTTAAGGCAGGGTTGTGCACCTAAGGCAGTTGATTTTTCTGTAAGGGCATACACTTACATTCCATATCCCCATCCAACTATTCCCTTGCCGGGATGGCCATATCCTTATGTCATATCAACTTATTCATGGGATTTTGGCGACGGTTCTCCTGTATCGCACCTGGATTCACTGTATCATACTTACACTAATCCCGGTGTGTACCAGGCTATCGTAACCATAACGGACAATGGCTGCACTGCAAAAGACACAGTTGAAATTGATGTGGGTTCTCACCCTGTAATTGATTCTGCAAAAGTAAGTCCTTACCCAGCCTGCCCTGATGATATGATAAATTTTCATGCCAGTGTTACAGGCCTTAGCCCTTTGGAATTTTGGTGGCGATTTTATGACAATCCTATAATAGTCCCGGGCGGTGGCTTATCAATAGGTATTAATGATTCTACACCTGCATATCATTATGTAGGGCAAACCGGAACCTATCATCCGACTCTCACAGTTTATAATTATAATTGCCCATCAGATACTATAACATTGACTGTAAAAATTGATTCGCCGAGTGCCTACATAGGTTTTAAAGTTAATTGCCAGACACGGCTGACAGTTCAATTTTATGATACTACTTCCGTTGGAGGTACTTCCCATATTTGGACTTTTGGTGACGGTACGGCAGCTACTACACAAAAAAATCCCTTGCATACCTTTCCTTCTTTAGGCTATTATGATGCGTATTTATCAGAGCATGACAGTGTGACTGGGTGCACCAATATTGACACATTACATCTTCATCTTTTTAAAGACACCTTATCTATTTTTGTGACCGATACTGCTATTTGCAGAGATGATACGTTAAACCTTGTACCTGTTTTTCCCAACAATGAATTTGGTTATGGATATGTGTGGTTAAATGTTTACCCATTTTCTCCACCACCAGGCGCTACTAATGGCCCTCCAGCCGTATATAATGCACCCTTTCCTATCGTAGAATATGATACAGTAAAGTTGGTGGCAATAGACAGTGATTATTGCGCGGATACAGTGTATAGAATTATCCTGGTTGCAAAGCCTGTTGATACTTTTGCAGCCAGTCCCTTAATAGGTTGCGAGCCAGCATTAATTCATTTTTATGATTCAAGCACTTTTTTAAACGGCACTTATATTGCTAATTATGCCTGGACCTTTGGAGATGGTAACAGCATGTCTGTTACTGCGGCTAACACAAGCCATACTTATAACACAGTAGGTGTGGATAGTGTACAGGAAATAATAACGGATAATATAGGCTGTAAAGATACGAGTGTAAGATACTTGTACATTACCATTGACAAAGCGCACGCCTCCTTTAGTGTAAGCAATCAATTTCCCTGTATAGGCGACAATATCTTTTTCACCAACCTCAGCTATAACAACATCGTCAGCAGCCACTGGAATTTCGGCAACGGCGACACCTCCCTGTCCGGTACCCCCACCTATACTTATAACAGCACCGGCAATTACACCATAACCCTGACAGTAACCGATACCTTTGGCTGTAAAGACACCCTGTCCCAGGCAGCCTATATACAAGTCACCAAACCCCATGCCTCCTTCACGATGAACGACAGCACGGGCGTATGCATACCCCTGACCGTAGTATTTACCAATACCTCCACAGGCGCCAGTACCTACCTCTGGAATTTAGGTAACGGTAACAACTCCGCAGCCTATAGCCCCAGCAACTCCTATACCCAGACCGGCTACGATACCATCATGCTCATGGCCACCAATAGCCATGGCTGCAGTGATACAGCCTATGGCCATACCATAGTATACGGCTATGCCGGAGCCCTGACCTATACACCCCTGACAGGCTGCCCCCCCATGCTGGTCAACTTCACCGCCAACGTACTCAACGTCCCCTACCTCCGCTGGGACTTCAGTGACGGCGTAGTAAGCCCCGTATCCTCCAGCACCAGCACCAGCCATATCTATACCACCCCCGGCGCCTACGTGCCCAAACTCATTATGAGCGACAGCGCAGGCTGCCACGTATCCAGCATAGGCCTCGATACCATCAAAGTAGACAGCATTACCATACGATTTACCCTGATGCCCGCCTTCATATGCATCCACGATATCGTTCAATTTACCGACTCCTCCAGCAGTATGTTCTCCACCGTCAATAACTGGCAATGGCAGTTCAATGACGGCACAGGCAGCAACCTTCCCAATCCCCAGCACCAGTTTGATTCAACAGGCAGCCAGATACCCGTGACCCTCATAGCCGGAGACGGCATAGGCTGCCACGACACCCTCATAAAATATGTAACAGTCTACCCCCTGCCCATCATCACAGCAGGAGGAGACACGACCATATGCGCAGGCGATGCCGCCCCCCTCTGGGCCAATGGCGCCCTATCCTATAACTGGACACCCGCAGGCACATTAAGCTGCAGCAACTGCCAGGCACCCCAGGCCAGCCCCGGCACAGAGACAGAATACTATGTTACCGGCACCGATGCCCAAGGCTGTAAGAATACCGACAGCGTAGCGATCAAAACCAAAACCACCATCAGCAGCAAAACAGGCAATGGAGGAGAGATCTGCCAGGGCAAGAGCATAGAGCTCAGCGACTCAGGTGCCCTGAGCTATACCTGGTATCCCACAGAAAGCCTCAACGATAATAAGATAGCCACCCCCATAGCCACCCCAAATGCAACGACCACCTATATGGCCATAGCACAGACAGGCAGCTGCCTTCCCGATACCAACTACGAGACAGTAATAGTAGACCCCCTACCGAAAGTAAACGCAGGCAGCGACCAGACCATCATCATCGGCAGCTCGACGATACTGCAGGCCAGCGGCACCAATGCCAAAAGCTACGTATGGACCCCATCCAGCGGGCTAAGCTGCGACACCTGCTCCAACCCCACCGTGAACATCCAGCAAACCACCACCTATACCGTCACCGCCTACTCAAGACAAGGCTGCATAGACTCAGCGAAAGTAACCGTGAACGTACTGTGCGACCATAGCCAGGTATTTGTACCGAACACCTTTACCCCGAACGGAGACGGGCAGAACGACGTATTTTACCCGAGAGGCGTAGGGCTGAGGAAGATCAGCACCTTCAGGATCTACGACAGGTGGGGAGAAATGCTGTTTGAGCGAAAAGACATAGAACTCAACGACGAAAGCAACGGCTGGGACGGCAGCTACAAAGGATCGAAACCAAGACCGGACGTATATGTATATTCAATAGAAGCCGTATGCGAATCAGGAGAAACCATCAACTGGAAAGGAGATGTTTCCATAATAAGATAAATTGGAAAAAGCATAAAATTTGAAGATGCAATAGATATACATTAAATTACAAATAAAACAGGTAGAAATATAGAAAACCTCTAAGCAAGCGATTGATGTTATTGACCAGAAGAACCATATTGCTGCAATTATTGCTATTGACCGGCATATCGGTTAATGCACAATTGTCTGCAAGTTTTACAGCAAGCCCCACATCAGGATGTCCGCCCATGGTAGTAAATTTTACCAATAACTCCACGAATGCTACATCCTATTCATGGAGCTTCGGCAACAGCTCAGGCCCATCTACCCAAACCAATCCCTCCACCAGTTATTTAAGTCCCGGCACCTATACGGTTACACTCACAGCCTATAACGGCAGCAGCAGCAAAACTGCAACAAGCACCATAACCGTTTACCCGCTCCCGGCAGTATCCTTTACAGCCAATGATACCCTGGCATGTCCCGGCTTCCCCGTAACATTTACCAATACCTCAGACCCCGGCACCTATAACTGGAATTTTGGAGACGGTACAACATCCACAGCACAAAACCCAAGCCATATTTTTACAACACCCGGCTATTATTCCATAACACTCACCGTTACCAACAGCCAGGGCTGCACCAATACACTGGTTCAGAATGCATATATTCATATAACGACACCCCCAGTTGCAGGTTTTACAGTAAATGACTCATTTTTCTGTGGTGTACCGGCACAAGTTGACTTTACCAATACATCCAGCGGTACAGCCACACTTAGTTACCAATGGAAATTCGGAGACGGATTTACCTCCGGTGCAACAAGTCCCACACATCCCTACAGCAGCGGAGGTAACTATACCATAACACTGATAGTTACAGATGGCAATGGCTGTAAAGACACCCTGGTAAAACCCAATTTTATTACAGTTGACAACCTTCAGGCCAGCATCAGCGCCCCCGATACCGCCTGCACCTTCCAGACCGTCAATTTCAACAGCACACCCTCAGGCACCGTGTATACCTATTGGGACTTTGGAGACGGGAATGTAGGTTACGGTACCGGCATTACCCACCTGTATGTAGGCAATGGCAGCTATACCTTAAAACTGGTTGTTTATGACGGACATTGTTACGACACCGTGATAAAGCCGATCTATATAAGACCCAGGCCAACGATCAGTTTCTCATATTCTCCCACACATCCTTGCCCAAGTCCCGTTACTGTAAATTTTACAAGTAGTGCACCTCCTGGTTCTTCATACTTATGGTCTTTTGGAGATGGTTCGCCTGGTTCTGTATCTGCTAATCCATCTCACCTGTATGTTAATAATGGATTTTTTGCGTTTGGCAATGGGGGATATGATTCCGTGATGTTAACAGTAACGGATGCACATGGTTGTGTAAACACATTTCTTGACACAGTTATAATAGATGATCTTGAAGCATATGGCAGCCGGATTAACCCTTGGCCATTTGGTTTTCAGGGATGTATTCCGCTAACAGTAAATTTCCCAAGGGTATATACCTGGACTATGGCTCCTTTTTATCCACCACCCGTAGTAAATCTGCAGCAACTTTCCACGGATTCGGCAATTAGTTTTGTCTGGAATTTTGGTGATGGGTCCCCTGCTTCAACACTGGATTCGCCTGTTCATAACTATACTGTTCCCGGTTATTACTATGCAAGCGTGGTTGTTACAACACTACATGGCTGTGTGGCGGTAGATACATTTCCGGTTTCTGTAGGGGCAAAGCCGATTATTACTGCTTTTACTGTAACTCCATCTCATTTATGTATTAATGATACAATAACCTGTTTAGGTCATGTCACAGGAGATACGCCTCTTGTGGTCACTTATTTTGCAATTAGCAGTGCTTCTACATCAGCGACATCTTTTATTCCTCCGGATGATACCCTTTGTAAATTTGTTCTTTCCAATAATACGGGTAATTACCAGGCATTCATGGTTGCATCAAATTATGGTTGTACAGATACCAGTGCGATATATAACATAATGGTGGATTCTCCCCTGGCAGGGTTTTATTGTAAAAATCACTGCGGTGACTCGCAGTTAGTGGTTTCTTTTTATGATACGTCCCAAAGTGCCTCATCAGTAACCTGGATTTTTGGTGACGGCACAACTTCTACGCTCAGAAATCCGGTGCATCCCTTCCCCTCCTTTGGCTATTGGCCGGTAAAACAAGCAGCATATAATAGCACCACGGGTTGCCATGACACGGTCATCCATATTATTCACCTTTTTAATCTTAACCCCGTATTTAACGATACCACTATTTGCAAAGGGACAACGGTAAATATACAGCCTGCATTTAGTGCAGGGCCTCATACCATTACAATATTTAACTGGTATGTGGATTCCGCTCTGCAGCTTACAATTTGCAATTGCCCCAGTCCTGGTTGGGTACCCCCTCCAATCTTAAATTATGTGTACACTTTTGATACTGTTAAATCCTATTCTGTAAAGTTGATATTGGTGGATTCAAATTCCTGCGCCGATACTTTGATGCGAAATTTTTTAGTGGCAAAACCTGTCGATAGTTTTTCAGGTAATCCTCTTGCCGGCTGCCTTCCCTTAACTGTTAATTTTACAGACCATAGTGCGTTTATAGCAACCACCGCCTATGCAAACAGTTCCTGGGATTTTGGAGATGGCAACGGTACAAACGTAACAAGTACAGGTACTTCTCACCAATACACAACACCCGGTTATTATACAGTTGAAGAAATTGTAACAGACAACATAGGCTGTAAAGATACCGTGCAATATCCTGCTTATATTTATGTAGATAAAGCGCACGCCTCCTTCAGTGTAAGCAACCAATTTCCCTGTATAGGCGACAATATCTTTTTCACCAACCTCAGCTATAACAACATCGTCAGCAGCCACTGGAATTTCGGCAACGGCGACACCTCCCTGTCCGGTACCCCCA